>NZ_JACJOR010000399.1:0-2398 GCF_014695615.1 Leptolyngbya sp. FACHB-711 | reverse complement strand
TTCTAGTGGCGGGCTTTATTGCGGTCTATGCTTCCTATCACATGCTGGAGTTTAGAACGATGGGGCTTCGCAACTACGTCACAAATCAGGTTTATGCAAGTGGCGAGACGCGGGAAACCCTGGCGGTAGATTACAATCTAGCATCGATCGCTCCCTTGATAGATGCACTTCCAGCTCGGCACCAGTTTCTAGGATTTGAAGTAATTTACTGGTCTTTGATTCGTCCAATTCCTCGTGCCCTGTTTCCTAGTAAGCCAGAAGGCTTGAGCGTCAGTATTGAAGAGATTGCTGGGGCTGAAGGATACACCCTTGCTGCTACTTATCTGGGTGAGAGCTACATGATGGCAGGCTGGTTAGGAGCAATTGGAATGTCTCTATTTTTTGGGGCGTTGGCTGCTTGGTGGAATCGGATGGCTATGCAGAGCCAATCTGACTACGCGCTGGTTGTTTACGCGTTAGGCTTTTTTGCAGCAGGAATCACGATGCGAAGTATGTTTGCGCTGACGACGACCATTTTGCCCGTGATTGCCCTGATCGTTTTTCGTAAATTTACATCCGATCGCTAGCTGACTCGCTGCAGAAATTCAACATGAAAGTTTTACACGTCATTCCCGGTCTCAGCCCCGCCTTAGGAGGACCGCCGCAAGTCGCGCTCAATTTAGTCAAAGCACTGCGAGATTTGGGCGTAGATGTGGAGATTGCGACCACGAATTACGATCGTCCCCAACCGTTAGATGTACCGCTCAATCAAAGAGTTGATTATTCCTTTGGCACTGATTCAACGGATAATGTACCCGTCTGGTTTTTACCGTTCGATCCACCTGCGCTAAAAGAGTTTATTTTCTCCAGGGCATTCACGGGCTGGTGTTGGGAGCATCTTCCTGACTATGACGTACTCGACAATCACTATCTGTTTTCCTATGCCCCAACCTGTGCTGCAGCGATCGCCCGTCGGTATCAAATTCCCTACACCGTTCGAGTCATGGGACAACTGACACCCTGGGCACTAGCTCAGAGCCGTTTGAAAAAGCAGATTTATGCCACGTTGATCGAGCGACATAACCTGAATGCTGCTGCCGCGATTCACTGCACAACGCACCAGGAAGCCGAAGAAGTGCGTCAGTTCGGCATTAAAACGCCAACGATCACTCTGCCGCTGGGAGTTCATGCTCCTGTCCCGCATCCTGAAGCCCGATCGCAGGTGCGGGCACATTATAGGATTCCGGCAGATGTTCCCATTATCTTATTTTTATCAAGGCTGCATTATAAAAAACGCCCGGATTTGCTGCTGAAAACGCTGTATGAATTGAAGGGTCAAGGTTATCCATTTCATCTGTTGATTGCAGGTGCAGGTGATTCAGATTACCTTGACCAGCTACAGCAGTTAACGGCTGCGCTTGGTTTAACGACGTGTGTTTCTTTTACAGGATTGGTGATCGGCGAAGAGAAAGATCGGCTACTGCAAGGTTCTGATCTTTTTGTGTTACCTTCCTATTCAGAAAATTTCGGCATTGCAGTTGCAGAAGCATTGATTTGCGGATTACCCGTGATTATCACGCCCGGAGTTCAAATTGCTTCAGATATTGCAGCGGCTCAAGCAGGAATCGTGGTTGAAGGCGCAGTAGAACCGTTGGGAGCAGCAATCGCCCAACTCCTGTCAAATCTAAATCTACGTCAAGCCCTGGGCGAACGAGGACGACAATTTGCACAGTCCCAGTATTCCTGGCGCACGATCGCCCAAAATCTGATTCCTGCTTATGAGACGATCGCAAAACAAAAGAAACTGCCTTGCCGCGTCGTCTAGCTGATGAACCCTAATGCTTGATCAATTGGCACCGTTGGCGATAACCTACATTGCGCCAGATTCTCTCAAGACTGCGACATGGAAAAATAATATTCTCACCTTTCCGATTCAAAATCCTTCCCATAGCCTGCTTGCCAACAGCCGCTACTTTGGACATCCGGAGTGGGCGAGAAATTATCTGGCAGTTGTGCATCGGGATCAGGAGTTTCAGGATCGCTGGTTCGCCGTCACTGGTAGTTGGCAAGATAAAATTGTGGTTGATATCGGCTGTGCTCCCGGCAATGTCTATGCTTCACTGCGCGATCGGGTCGGTCAGCCAAAACTGCTGTTGGGGGTCGATGTCTCAGAAGGAGGGCTGACGATCGCTCAGGAAATAGGCTATGTACCGATTTTGGCAGATGCTCAGAATTTGCCTCTGAAATCAGGCTTTGCCGATTTAGTGGTTTTGAATGCTGCCTTGCACCACTGCGACGACATGGCAAAAATGCTGGCTGAGGCAGCGCGTCTGTTACGTCCGGGCGGAATGCTCGTAACCGATCAGGATTTGCAGCAAACCATGTGGCGGGATAACTGGATTGCCCATGCGATCTGGAA
>NZ_JACJOR010000398.1:0-7129 GCF_014695615.1 Leptolyngbya sp. FACHB-711 | reverse complement strand
GAGGCTAAATGTTAAGACGACCGTACTAAATGCGACCTGAACAAAAAACTTCCAGGTTTCCTGATTATTTTTCATGAACTTGGCCTTGAAGATAAGTGACAGCTAGGTGAAGTGAAAAGCGTGTTGAGCAGCAGAGTTTTTTCGCTGTCTTTCGCTATGAATAATCCTCAAGAGAGAGATCGGAAATTTCGTAAATCCCGAACAGCTTTATCAACCTGTTATCGCTCTATCCGCGAATTCTCTAAATTCTTCAATCCAAGCAAGACTAAAGCAACAGAAACTAGTTCCTATCCGGCATCAGCGGCGGGATTGATTCGGAGCGTGATTGGGAAGCGTAATTCGATCGCTAATTTGACGTAGATTCCTTGCCATTTCTGGATCAGCATTCTTTTGCTGAGAAATTTTCTCGCAGCTATACATCACGGTCGTATGATCCTTGCCGCCAAACACTTCGCCAATTTTTGGCAGACTCAAACCTGTATGCTGACGCATCAGGTACATTCCAATCTGTCTTGCCGTGCTAATTTCTCGACGACGCGAACTGCCCTTTAGATCTTCGATCGAGATGCCAAACGTTTCGACGATCGCATTCATCACGGCATCGGGGGAGGCTCCCACCTGGTCGCTGGGCGGATTAAGCACCGGGGCAATGTTCTCTACCGTCATCGGCAAACCGGAAATCGAAATATAGGCAACTGCCCGAATCAGTGCCCCTTCCAGTTCCCGAATGTTAGAGGTGTAGCTGCTGGCGATATATTCAATCACTTCACGAGGCAACCGCATATTCTCGTACTCTGCCTTTTTTTGCAGAATTGCCATGCGGGTTTCCAGATCGGGCGGCTGAATGTCGGCGATCAGCCCCATTGAGAACCGGGAGCAAAGCCGTTCTTGCAGACGGGGAATGTGATTGGGCGGACGATCGGAAGCGAGAACCACCTGCTTGCCTGCTTCGTGCAGCGTGTTGAACGTGTGAAAGAACTCTTCCTGCGTGTATTCCTTGCCTTCGATGAACTGAATATCGTCTACCAGCAGCACATCAACTGCGCGATAATGCTCCCGAAAGCTCTGCATACTGTCTTTCCGAATTGCAGCAATCAGGTCGTTGGTAAACTGCTCAGTTGAGACGTAGAAGATTTTCGAGCGCGGGTCGATCTCTAGCCGATAGTGCCCGATCGCCTGCATCAGGTGAGTTTTGCCCAGTCCAACTCCCCCGCAGAGAAACAGCGGATTAAACTCGCGTCCGGGGGACTCTGCCACTGCGAGCGAAGCGGCGTGTGCCATGCGGTTGTTTGCACCAACGACGAAGCGCGAAAAAATGTACTTCTGATTTAGCTCGGTATGCCGCACCCGGTTGGCAGGCGGTTCTGCCGGGGGAACTTCCGCAGGCTGCGACCATACCATTTCTGAAGTTTCGGGCAAACCCTCGGACTCTGCCCCCGGTTTTACCACAATATGGATATCCACCGATCGCCCCAAAAGCTCTTGTACGACCTCGGCGATCGTCTTGACATAGTACTTCTGGAGCCAGTTTCGAGCAAAGGGGTTGGGGGTGCAAATCACCAGACAGTGATCGTCGAGCCGCTCGGCAGTGGCAGATTTAATCCAGGTTTCAAAAGTCGGGCGACTAAGTTGGAGTTGCAGCCGCTCCAAAACCTGATTCCAGAAGTTTTCCAGGCTAATTTCCACTGCTCACCTCAATGCTCGATCGCCACAGGACAAAATGAATGCTCAAATATCGTCACGTTCACCCACCTACACTCAAATCCTGCCAGTCTATTTCATATTCTTTTCCTAAGGGAAATTATTGCTGGATGCCCAGCCCACTTCAAGCAGCCCGCTAGATGTTGCGTAGAGGATGCCCTTTCGATCAAGATGTGGTGATATTATGCAGACAAACTGCCAAGAAAGCTAGAGAGCGATTGTTCTGATTCCACCCCTCACCGTCTCATTCCCTCACTCATCCCCTAATCCACCCGCTCGAGCTGCCAAAGAATCTGATTTCCCTCCCGCCGCACTCGCGAAACAACCCAATTGCGCCACACCCAGTTATCGCCGCGACTGGTCACTGCGCTCGCGTTCACATCCATTAGGTCTGCCAGCTCGGAACTGGTAATCAAGTAGCCCTGCTGAGCAATTTCGTCTGCCATTCGCAGCGTTTCGACTAGGCCTCGCAACATCGAGACCCGGACTTCACGCGGCAGGTCTGACCCCTCAGTCAGCGCAGATGAGTTGGTGGAATCTACCATAGTTAAGTCTGAAGTTAAGTTTGATCCGGCTTGATCCGCGATCGAAAACTCGTGGGGTTGTCTGTGCGGTTGAGAGGATTGTATCGCTTCCTTCTGAGTCTGGTCAGTATTTACCGTAGCGAGATTGAGTATAGCTGGAGCTGTTGAACCGTTTTCTGGAGAAATGCGGCTCTGTGGCTCCCACTCAACAGGATCCCGCTCACTGGAACCCTGATTACCAGAACCCCGATCACTGGGACTCGGCGTCTTTTGGCTCAAGGCGGGAGTTTGTCCCAGCGAAAAGGCACGGGCGATCGTATCACACCGTTCGTTGCCTTCGTTGCCCGAATGTCCGCGCACGTACTGCCACTTAAAAGCCGGAATCTGCTGCACTGCTTTTTGATTGAGCTGATCGAGCAGTTCCCAGAGATCCTGATTCAGAACGGGCTTTCCCGCAGAAGTTTTCCAGCCTTTGCGCTTCCAGCCGCTAACCCACTTGGTAATGCCGTTTTTGACATACTCGCTGTCGGTGTAGAGCGTCACAGATTCGGTCTGCGGGGAATTGAGCAAGTATTCCAGGGCTGCGATCGCCGCCTGCATTTCCATCCGGTTGTTGGTCGTTTGGCGATCGGCTCCGCCTAGCTCATACACCGAACCGTCGTCATAATAAATCACCGTGCCCCAGCCTCCTGGTCCTGGATTGCCAGAACAGGCTCCATCGGTATAAATACGCTGAATATTGGGTTGAGCAGTCATGGAGGAAAAGGCATCGATTACAGCAGCTTATTAATATACCGTGCAAGTCGATCAGTGGATAAAAATCAGCTAAGCCTGGAGAAGTTCCCAGCAGTCCCGTGCGATCGTCCAATCTTCCTGCGTGTGGATCACCCAGACGGGAATTGCCGAATCAGGGGCAGAAATCAAGGCGTCTTCCGAAGAAACCGTTTGAGCCGGATCAAGCTTTACGCCTAGCCAGGTTAACGGCTCACAAGCAGCCGATCGCACCAGGGCAGAATTTTCGCCCACACCGCCCGTAAACACCAGTGCGTCCAGTCCTCCCAGGCTCATCAGCATTCCCCCAATTTCTCTTCGGAGCCGATGCAGATAAATGTCGAGTGCCAGCCGAGCCCGGTAGCTTCGCTGTTCCCCGGAGGGGTCATCGTTCCCAGATTCGATTGCCTGCATGACCGCTCGCATATCGTTAGATACGCCGGAAATGCCCAGCAGTCCTGATTCTTTATTGAGCAATTGATCGAGGCGATCGGCGGTGTAGCCCTCTTGTCGCATGAGATAAATCAAAATACTGGGGTCAACACTGCCTGAGCGTGTGCCCATCATTAATCCATCCAGGGGAGTGAAGCCCATTGTCGTATCAATGCTGCGCCCGTTTTGAATCGCAGCCAGCGAGCAGCCGTTGCCCAGGTGACAGGTAATCAGCTTTAGTTCGCTCAGATCTCGCGCCATCAAGTCCGCCGTGCGCTGGGCGCAGTAGCGGTGGCTCGTGCCGTGAAACCCATAACGACGAATTCCTTTTTTGATCCAGTCATAGGAACCGGGATAGATCGCGGCGGCATCGGGCATCTGGGCATGAAAGGCAGTGTCAAAGACAGCAACCTGCGGCACATCGCCTAAGATTTGCTCGATCGCCTCAATACCTTCTAAGTTGGCAGGATTGTGAACGGGCGCAAGGGTTGAGAGCCGATCGATAGTGGCTTTGACCTCCGACGTGATCCGGATGCTTGTGTGATAGTCCTTGCCACCATGAACCACCCGATGCCCGACAACCTGAACTTCTTGCGGATTGGCAATCACCTGCGTTGCCCCTGTCCAGAGGGTTTCCAGCAGACGGTTTATCACCTGAGCCCGGGGCGAAGCGGGTAATTCTGCTTTTACCTTGCCGCCTTCAGTCGTGACGCTTAGTTCTGCCACGTTGGGCTGATGCGTCCAGTCAATCTTTGCCTCCCAGAGCGGATTTGGGGGCTGTGTCGGCAGCAAATCGCCAATCTCATAAAGACAGCTTTTCTGGCTACTCGATCCGGCATTCATCACCAGAATCTTCATCAGCTCACATCCTGTGCGGTCAGAAATGATCACCAATGTTAACTATTACTGCAATTCTTCGATATAGCGTCCCGTTTTTTGGTAAAACTCCGAAACAAGCGATCGTTAATAATCAAAGGAGACAAACCCTTGTTTACTGCTCTCATCGCTGATGTTGTTGCAAGACTACCTGAGTGGACTCCCACCGTTGGTTTAATCATGCTTGCCTGTAACCTGGTTGCTCTGGCGATCGGGAAGGTGGGCATCCGCTATCCCAAAGTGGGACCCGGAATTCCCATTCTGTCAGATACGCTGGGTCTGAGTGCAGCAGCAATCCTGGCAGCGACCAGCTTTGGTCATATTATCGGTACAGGCGTCATCCTGGGCTTGACAAACGCTGGCGTGATTTAACCCAAATTTTGCTGTAATTCGTTTTATCGAACAGTTCTCTTTTTTGCTTTTATTCCGCTTAAGGCGATCGGTCAGGGTTAACTCCCTGACTTTTTTGTTGGTTCTTATCTGTTAGTTCTTATTAAAAATGTTAATTCTGGGGACTAGACCACTTGCACGAATGCGGCCCTCGCCTTAAATTCCTCTTCCAGAACGTAGAAAGACTTGAACCTTACTGAGGCTCTTTTGTCTTGCTCCCCTTCGCTCTCGGTGAGAGAAAGAGTTAAGGGATGAGGGGAAGCTTGGATTCTTGCAGGAGACATCATGATCAATCGTGCTCATCACCACGAATGAAACGCAATTTTCATAGGAGGGCTATTGTCTCAGCCTGGCAATCAAGCTGCGATAATTCTGCCTCGATCGCCGCTTAGAAGGCAAACCCTCGCGCATGAGACTATAACACTGCTGAAAGGACTCTGCTGAAAAAAGCAGGCGGTTTTGGTGAAGTTCGCAAGTTATTGGAGACTGTCCTTTAGGGCGTAAACAATCTGATCCTGCTGGAGCGGTGAAAGTTCTGGAAACATTGGCAGAGACAGCACTTCCTGCGCCATTTGTTCAGAAACGGGCAATTGACCCGGCTGATAGCCGAGCGACGCATAAACGGGCTGCAAATGCAGGGGCATCGGATAGTAGATCATGGAGCTGACCTGCTGCTCCTGAAGACGTTGCCGCACTCGATCGCGCTCATCAGACAACTTGCCCTTGCTGAGCACCCGAATGGTGTACTGATTCCAAACCGAGGTTCCGCCTGCGATCGTTTGAGGCGACTGGATACCGGGGAGGGGCTGAAGCAGTTGGGTATAGCGATCGGCGATCGTCTGACGCTGGGCATTCCACTGATTGAGATAGCGCAGTTTAATCAGCAAAATGGTTGCCTGTACTGCATCAAGGCGGCTGTTCACGCCAACTTCTTCGTAGCGATATCGCTGATATTGTCCGTGGTCACGCAGAATTCGCACCCGGCTAGCGATCGTCGGATCGTTTGTTGTAATGGCTCCCCCATCGCCGCAGGCTCCCAGATTCTTAGTTGGGAAAAAGCTAAAGCAGCCCACATGACCGATACTGCCAACTTTTGCCCCATTCCACTCTGCCCCGGTGGATTGAGCGCAGTCTTCAATCACAGAGAGGTGGTGCTTTTGGGCGATTTCCATTACCCGCGTCATATCCACAGGCTGACCAAACAGATGTACCGGGATAATGGCTTTGGTGCGATCGGTAATTGCGGCTTCTACCTGATCGAGATTCAGATTAAACGTTGCCGCATCGATGTCCACAAAAACGGGCGTTGCGCCCACTGCGCTCACTGTTTCAGCCGTAGCAACGAAGGTAAACGGCGTGGTAATGACTTCATCCCCTGCGCCAATATCGAGCGATCGGAGTGCGAGATAAAGCGCATCGGTTCCAGAATTGCAGGTAATGCCGTGAGCCGTACCAACAAACTGCGCGAACTGCTGCTCAAACTGCTCCACCGGACTGCCGCCAATATATCGCCCAGATGCGAGAACTTCTAGGACAGCAGCACCCACTTCTTCGCCAATCAGCTTGTATTGCTCAGTTAAATCAAATGGGGGAATCGAATTCACTTGCGTTTACCGGGTTTTTAAGTCGAAATGCGATTTAGCTAAACAGGACTATCTTGCCTTATCTGGCTCGCGATCGGAAGAGACGCACTTTCGTAAAAAGGATGGTTAAAGAGGTTTGAAACAGATAGCGTGCCCAAAACTGCTTCCTGCCCCCAATTCTGGAGGGAACCGAGCCAATCACGCTCACGTTCAAAGTCCTCCAAAGTTGGGGGATTTAGAGGGCAATAGTAGGATTGCCACGCCTTAAACCACCTAGAGACACGCCGCAAACCACTTAGAGAGAGTCTATGGAGTCGAACTCCGAGCATCAATCCAAGCCTGAATTCCATCTGCCAGCGCGTCAGCAAGCCGCTCCTGCTCCTGGGGATCGGTGATCCACTCAAACTCATCTGGATTAATCATAAAGCCCAGTTCGAGGAGGACAGTTGGGGAAACGGTGGGTCGAGTCAGAGCCAGATTGTTCCAGAAAGTGCCGTAGGAAGGGCGATCGAGCTTTTCTACCAGGTAATCGTGCAGAAATACCGCCAGGTCGTGGGACTGCGGGTTGTACCAGAAGGTGCCAACGCCCGCTGTGTTTTCTGCGTCTCCGTTATCGGGCAGCGCGTTGTAGTGGATGCTGAGCGCGATCGTCGGTTCTTGTGCATCAATAAAATCCATACGCGGACGCAAATCCAGATCGATATCGGCTTCTCGCGTCATAGAAACCCTTGCCCCTCTCGCTTCGAGCCGATCGCGTAGCAGGTTAGACACCACCAGAACCGCATCTTTTTCGGGGTAGCCCGTTGGACCTCGCGATCCCAGATCTTCGGGCCCGCCATGTCCGGGATCAAG
>NZ_JACJOR010000397.1:0-20200 GCF_014695615.1 Leptolyngbya sp. FACHB-711 | reverse complement strand
CTCCTTATGGACAATGGCTGCTGCTGCAAAACCCTCTAATCGCATGGCGACCTAGATTGGCGACGATGGAGCTGAAACGGAAGAAAATCTTTTCAACTTCACCGATCGGGTATTGCAATCAGAAGCAAGGATTTACAATCATATACCAGTTAAGAACAGTCTCCTATTATGGCACAACGCTTCGTCCGGGTTCAAACAACGACTGGGCAGCTTTATTACGGTTTGCTGCATCTCGATCGCCGGGTGCAGGTTTTAGATGCTCCTCCCTGGCTGAAAGGGCAACCGACTGACCAGGAGCTTGAACCTGAAACCTATATTTTGCTGGCTCCCTGCGCTCCTTCCAAAATTGTAGCGGTTGGAAAAAATTACCAGAAGCATGCTGCCGAAATGGGCGGAGAAGTTCCGAAAGAGCCACTGCTGTTTCTCAAGCCTTCGACCACGCTCACCGCACCCGACGGCATGATTTACTACCCGCCTCAGTCGCAAAGAGTCGATTACGAAGGAGAACTCGCTCTGGTGGTCGGCGATCGGTGTTTTTACTGCACTCCCGAAGAAGCCCGCAGCAAGATTTGGGGCTATACGATCGCCAATGATGTAACTGCCCGCGACTTGCAGCGAAAAGATGGACAGTGGACCCGGGCAAAGGGATTTGATACGTTTTGTCCCTTAGGTCCGTGGATTGTGCGGGAACTGAGCGGCGCGGCGCGGCTCCAGACATTCCTCAACGACAGCGAAACGCCCGTTCAGTCGGCGACGGTTGCCGAGATGGTGTTTGCGCCAGAAGTGCTGGTGTCTTATATCAGTCAGGTGATGACGCTGCTGCCAGGCGACGTGATCTTGACCGGAACGCCCGAAGGGGTGGGGGCTTTGCAATCCGGCGATCGGGTAAGGATTGAGATTGAAGGCATTGGCTCTCTTGAAAACAAGGTTGCCGTCCGAGAGCCTGCTCCGATTGGGGCGAAAGCTCAGCAACTTCAGGAATAGCCGAGACGAGTTAGTGAGCCGAATTACCGAGCCGAATTGCCGGGCAGAATTTTAGAGAGGTGTTCACCCTCAATCGGCTTACCAACTCTGTAGCTAGCGAACCTGCATATGAACTGCGTTCGACAGCGACGGAATTTCGGCATATCGTCCCAGAGCGGTCTGCACTACAGAAAAGATAACGGCTGCCATCGCGCCCAGGAAGATCACGTTAAACAGGGTTTCCAGAATCAGTCCGCCGCCCAGCACAGGTTGCAGCAGATATTGAATCACGATGCTGCACAGGATCAGCACGATGTCGATCAAGATTGCCTGCATTGCGTTGAAGCGGATAAAGTGATTGATGTTCTCATTCCGCACCACGCCAAAGTAAAGCCCAAAGAACACGATCAGCCCCGCAAAGGGAATCGCGCCATACAAACTGACGATCGGCAAGAGCGGCACTAGAACAACGCTAAGTGCAGGAAACTGAGTGAAAAAAGGCACTCCAAAAGCCAGGGCTTCAATCAGCGGCAGCAGGTAAGGTAAGCAGGCAAAAATGCGATCGGTTGGACTCGTGGAACTGCGCCAGCTCATGATATTTCTCCCAATATTTTTTCCCAGGATGGGGGGTTCTATGCAACATTTGATAAGCATAGAATAGCGTAATTCCCCTGGCGACGCTCTCACTCCTGGGTTGGGGCGACCTTCTACTTTGGCAGGCAGATCATTAAGCCGCTAGTGAATATCAGCAATCCGAAATCCCATCTGGCATTCGTATTGATTGGGCTGTCCCTGCTCTTGTTTACCAACTGCCCAACCACATCGGAGCTTTCCCTGCTGCCAGCGTGGTTGTCCGCCCTGATCTGCCATCAAGCAAGTCGGACAAACCTGCTGGGGCGAAACGAGCTGATTTTCCATGAGGATGACTAGCATAGGACTTCCTCCACAGGCTGAGCTTTGCCCGTGAGTATGCACGGTAGCTTTATTCTATGTCAGGCTTCCCGGATTGCTATAGCAATTGATACGCCTTGTGAAGGAGTTTCATTAATTTCAACATTTTTTTAAACTAACCGTTTTAAGAAGAGGTTTGAAAAGGATCAGAAAGTGCGGCCTTACCCCTTAAATCCCGCAGCCTTGGGGGCCTTTGAATTCCCTAAAGCAAGCGAAGTTTCCCCCAGAATCATCCTGTCAGGGGGCAGTTCGTGAAAAGCAGCATTTTTGAGCCATCCCCTCACCTTTTGACTTTGGGTCAATTCTTTGCAAAATCAAAACTCATCCCTACCACCGTAGGAATCCTTAGCCCGTCTGAATATGATGTGCAGGCGACCCTGTAAGGAATTTCTATGTCAAATGATCCGCAAACGAATGATGCTCAAACCCTCCCAAATGCAATTCTGCGGGCATTTGCAGAACCGGAGCCAGAAGCAGTTTTTGTTGCCCTGTTGCCTGCTTTGTGCGAGGTGCTAAACGTCGATCGCTGCTTTTTGCTGCTTCGCAATCCCGATACGCGCATTCATCGGGTGATTTGCTGGCGGCGCGATCCAAACCTGCCGGATACCAGTACTGATGGCTGGCAGCCCGAAGATGAATGGGAAAAGGACGATCCGATGTTTGCAGCGGCACTGGCAACTCAGCCCAGTATTTTTATCGAGGATATTGAGACGGCAAGCCCCGATCGCCTGAACCGCGACTTTGAGCGGCAGTATCTTGGGCATCGTGCCTTGGTTCACGCCCACGTTTGTCAGAATCAGCAGCTTTGGGGCATTTTACAGCCTGCGGTGTTTGGGCATCCCAGAATGTGGAGCAAAGCCGATCGCGAGACAATCGATCGAGTTGTCGAAATGCTTATTCCGATCGTGGTAGAATCTGTGAAAGCTGCTGCTCCACAGGCGATTAACAGTAGCGATGTGAAGAAGTTCTGAAGAATTCGCAAAAAAAAACGATCTTTAGTCATAAAATTTACCGGAAGTTTACAGAAGCCTCCGTATTAGGGACTAGTACTTTCAGAGGAATCAGCATGGTCTTTTATCTGATTGGAGCTACGCTCACCTTTGGTCTGCTGCTTAGCGCATTCCTGAAAGATGAGTCCACCTCAAATTCAGACCTTTCTTCCTGGATTGTTGTCCTGGTCGGTTCCCTGCTCTGGTTTATTTGCCTACCCTCTGTCATTTACAAGAGGGTTGCCACGGTTCGCCGTCTGCTGGCTCCGGTCTTTTCAGGTCAGACTGCGTAATCAAACTGCTTTGCCGTACGATTCCTCACTGTCCAGCTACAATACCCGTAGCTCAACAAAGCGTTGACTCCTGAGGACAGTTGTGGAATGCCTTTCACTCGTCGAAACACGTTACGACTGCTGGGTTTAGCTGGAATTAGCGGAATTTCTGCCTGTATTCAGCAGGCGGCGACCAGTCAACTTCCTGAGCCTACACCCTCTGCTCCGCCCACGGCTTCCCCAACTTTAGGAGAAACGGCGGTGCGTCGCCTGACCCAGCAGGGTATTTTTGCCCCTCCACGCGGGGATACTCGAATTTTGGTGATCAGCGATTTGAACAGTCAATATGGCTCAACGGACTATGAGCCAGAAGTCGATCGCGTGATTGCCCTTGCTCCTGACTGGCAGCCGGATCTGGTGCTGTGCGGCGGCGATATGGTGGCAGGACAAAAAGCTTCACTCACTCGATCGCAAATTCAGGCGATGTGGAATGCGTTTGATCAGCACGTCAGCGCCCCCCTGCGGCAAGCAAACATTCCCTTTGGCTTTACGATCGGCAACCACGACGCCTCTGGAGCCCGATCGAACGGAAACTTTTTGTTTGCTCAAGAGCGCGATCTGGCGGCAGCATACTGGAATAATCCGCGCCACAATCCTGGACTTCAGTTTGTCGATCGCGCCAGATACCCGTTCTACTATTCCTTTCAGCAAAACGACATTTTCTTTCTGGTCTGGGATGCTTCTACGTCCCAGATTCCTGACGATCAGCTGACCTGGGCAGAGCGCAGTTTGGCATCGAGTCAGTCTCAAGCGGCGAAGCTAAGAATTGCGGTCGGGCATCTGCCCCTGTATGCGGTGGCGATCGGGCGCGATCGACCGGGTGAGTATCTGGATGGAGCCGATCGCCTGCGAACAATGCTGGAAAGATATGGCGTCCATACCTATATCAGCGGACACAACCACGCTTACTTTCCGGGCTATGTGGGCAAGCTGCAAACGCTCCACAGCGGGTTATTAGGAAGCGGAGCGCGGCAATTGTTAAACGGCAACTCGCCCATGATCAAGACGGTCACGGTCATCGACGTCAATCTAAATCAGGCTGAGACCACCTACACGACTTATGATGCGAAAACAATGCAGGTCGTCGATCAGCATCGCCTGCCCCGACTCATTGATAGTCCAACTGCAAAGATTCTGAGGCGAGATGTGCAGTGGGCTGATTTGTCTGGGGCGGAAAGGGCGAGTCGGTATGCGCCGAGGTCTTAGAGAAGGTTTATCAGTAGAAACTGGTCAGCAAAAATCTGCCAGTGGAAAGGTAAGTATCAGTGAAAAGGTAGGTATGAGAAGCCTCTAAGATTCCCCGACCTCCTAAAAGGGAAAACCGAATCGTTGTAGGTAGTCCTTTTGCAACCGGAAGTCCTGACGGCTCAACGTTCCCTTTTGCAGGGAGATTACGGGGATCTCTATTGCTTGAGGAGCTTGATCGCTTAAAGTGCAATTCTACTCAATCTCAGCCTGACGCTTGCGAAGCGAGGCAATCATCTGCTGGCGCACAAGCTTTGCCCACTGATCGAAGTCAAATTCGCCGTTTGCAGGGGTAGCAGCTTGAGAAGACGACTGCGAGGAATTTAAATGGGCTTTCATATGGGCTATCTCCAGAAACACTGATTAATAGGGTCAATCGCGTCACTCACGATTCTAGATGACCTTCTGCAGAAGTCAAAAAGTTCCGTATCTACCGTTACAGAAACTTAAAGGAAATGATAGGGATTGCGAATCCTCCCCATAGACGATTTTAAGCGGATTTTCAGTGTTTTGAGGGATGCGAAAGCCCCTTGCGTAATTTCCACTGGGTTTAACTTGAACTTCATAAAGCGAATGTCACAGGGGTCTGCAAATCATGACGATGTGATTTATTACACGTACCCGGTGAACCAGGATCACACGGCTGCGCATCCCCAATTCCCTTCACGTGATAGATGTTGACCGACCGCCCGGTCGCTAGACTGTTTGGGTTATTTTTACGCAGGCGATCGTTATTATGCGGCTGGGTCGAATTGCAGTTTTACTGTCTTTCATTGGGTTAATCGGACTGCTGGGGTACGGGGTGGAGTTATCGCTGCCGCGCAGGGGTCCCAGTTTGAATAAAACACTCACGCCGATTACAACCCTGGCTCCTGCTGGAATTGGCTCTTATGATGTGCTGGGAATCGTGGTCGATCGCCCGGAAGCCGAACAGCTTTTGCAAACCGAGGCAGGTCAGCAGCAGCTCAGCCGCGAAAATGGCGCGATCGAAGTTACGCAGGATTTGATCGACCTGGGACGCAAGGCGTTTTACACGGAAACTTTTGGCAACGAGTATTTCTTTACCGACGTGATGGGGGCAATCGACGGCGGCATTAACCTGGTGAATCTCAGTCGGGCAATCGTCGCGCTGGGCGGCAAGGCAACCACGAATCTTCAAGTCAAGCTCGATCGCGATTACACCGTGGGTGGCAGAGCCTTTCCCAAAGGCACAGTGCTGAATACAGGTCTGGATGTTCCGGCAGGGTCGCTGATTCCAGTTGGAATGGAAATTCATAAAAAAGGAGGCAAAGTTCAGGTTGGCATTACTTGTGCAGCTTGCCATGCGGCGGTTGATCAGCGATCGGGCTTAGTGATTGAGGGTGCACCCAACATCGATCTAGATTCGGGACTGCTGCTGGCGTTTGCGACCAACTCAGCGGCAATGTTTCGGCAAACGGGAGTGAATCCACTCAAACTGCCCGGCGGAGAGCATACCTACATCAATGCCGCAGGCAAAACAGCGAAGCTAGTGGACGCAAAAGCCTTTGAAGATGCCGTAGACGCAGACTTTCTTTCCTGGGCACCCGGTAACTTTGACTCTTCGCCCGATAACGTCGACAACCCGGCACAGAATCCCTCGTCTTATACCCACGAGGCGTATCCCTATGGCTGGAGCGGCTTTTCATCGATCGGCTGGTTCCACGGACTGACGACGCTGAATAACAATGTTCACGCGACAAATTCCGACCCGTCTACGGCTCTCGAAGCCAGTTTACCGCTGCTGGGCATTGATAAAGAAACCTATCTTGGCTCGATGCTGCAAAATGCCGCGAACCCAAAGTTTCGGTTGCCAAAAGGAGCAAAGCCCTCTGAATTTTTCGATCAAATTGACCCGACTCCAGGCGAACCGGGGATGAATCAGGTGATTCGGATGCCGGGATTTCCAAAAGGTTCGCTGTTTGCGATCGATGGATTGATGGCAAGCTCGCCGGGTCTACCTGTAGGTGAGCAGCTCAACGGAATGTCGGCTTATCAAAATACGCTGGCTCCACCCCCTCACGAATCTGATGCAGATAGCGAAACCCTGCAACGAGGCGCAAAAGTCTTTACCGAGGCGGGTTGCATTAGCTGCCACAGCGGACGCTACTTTAATAATCATCAAGTGATTGGTGAAATTGAAATCAAGGGTCAACCGTCTCGCGCTAAAGCGCTGGCAAAAATACCGGGGATTTTCACCGAGCCAAAAACCTACCCGCCGAGCCTCAGAGTTCCCCTACCTGCCGATCCGCCCGTGCTGAAAGTGCCAACCGAGATTGCGCCATTAGCCGATCGCGAGCTTGCCTTTGCCCAAAACAATCCGGCAGGCGGCTACAAAGTGCAACACCTGATCGGGCTGTATTTGAGTGCGCCCTATCTGCATGACGGTGGCGTGGCTGCAACCCAGGCAGCGATCGCCCCTAACGAAGACGGCTGGTATCAGGTGGTAGAACCAGAAGAAATGGGACTGGCAGGAACCTGGATGCGGCGTGTTGAACCCGACCCGGAAGCCAGTCTGCGGGTGCTGGTCGATCGCAACCTGCGCGAGGCAGCAGTGCAGGCAAACCGCAAGAATGAAGCCTTGCAAAACATTCACTCCGACGGCAGCGGACATAACTACTGGGTCGATCGCAAAGCCGGATTCACACCCGAAGACCAAACCGCGATCGTGCAGTTTATGCTGGCGATCGATGATGATCCGGCAGTTCTCCCTACCAAAGAGGGAGAGCCGATCGTCGCGACGAATGGGGGACTTTGAAAGGAGGGGCTAGTTTTTGAGGGTTTGAGGTAGACCGATCGCCTTCTAACCCCCAAAATTTGCCTTCTAAACTCAACCGATCGCCTTTGGCACTCGACATTTTCTGATCTGGATATGAACGATCGCCATTGGCACTGGATACATTGGCGATATGAGTCAATACATTGCTTCTTGCACCCGATTCATTGCCAGTTGCACTCAATGCATTGCTTCTGTGACCCGATCCATTGCCTTTGTCGCTCGACGCATTGCTAATTGCACCCGATCCATTGCTTCTGCAAGGCAATACATTGTGATTTGCACTCGATTCTTTGCTTCCTGAGCCTGGCGTATTGGCTCTGATGCTCGAAGCATCAACATAGCAGCCTTTATTAGTTTCTCAGTAGGATTAAGGAACGATCGAGGCTGCTGACCATGAGCGACGTACTAACCCGAATTTATAACTCGTTTGATCCAGATAATCCTTTGCCTGCAAATGATCCAGCCTATGTCGAGTGTGGCGAGGTGCGCGGCGAGAATAACATTTTGAAGGATTTGGGAAATGGCATCCGACGATCGGAGGACAAAGCAACCTGTCAGCTTTATGTGGGGCATCGGGGGGCGGGAAAGTCTACTGAATTACTGCGGTTGAAGCAAGATCTTGAAGAGAAGGGCTGCTTTGTCGTGTATTTCGCGGCGGATGCGGAGGACGTTGACCCGGAAGATGCAGAATACGTGGATGTTTTGCTCGCCTGTACGCGCCATTTGCTAGAGGAATTAAAAGCTGCGGACGCTCAGCCTCTACGAAGCTGGTTGCGCGATCGATGGCGATCGTTAGAAGACCTGATGCTCACCGAAATTTCTTTTGATGAGCTGAAGGCAGAGGCGCAGTTAAGCCAGTTTGGTAAACTCAGCACCGCAATTCGGGCAACGCCCACAGAGCGACAGAAGATCCGGCAGCAGGTTAATCCTCATACTCCATCACTGATTGATGCGCTGAATCAGTTTATTGCCGACGCGAAGAAGAAACTGCCAAATGGAAAAACGCAGCTTGTGGTGATTGCGGATAACCTCGATCGGATTGTGCCAATTCCTGACGCTACTGGACGCACGAATCACGATCACATCTTCTTGGAGCGCAGCGGACAGCTCAAAGCGTTGAAGTGCCATTTAATCTACACCGTTCCAATCTCGATGTTCTATTCCAGTCGAGCTAACGACTTGAAAGACACCTATGGCAATGCTCAAGTGCTGCCCATGATTATGGTGAGAACAAAGGAGGGATCCATTCACCCGTCTGGATTTGAGAAAATAAAAGAGGTGATTGTTCGACGGATTCGGGCAGCAACAGCAGGGACAACATATGAGCAAGCCTCTATTGACCAAGAAATCCTTGAAAGTGCGGAGGTAATCGAGCAACTGTGCTTGATGAGCGGTGGGCATATTCGAGAATTAGTTCGCTTGTGTAAAGAGGCAAGCAACAATGTTGATGAACTACCCATTACGGCAAAAGCAGCGCGAAGAGCAATTACCGTAGTGCGAGACACGTATCGACGGACAGTTCAAAGCAACCAGTGGGCATTGCTTGCAAATGTAGCGGTAAATTATCGATGCCCCCATGATGAGGCATATCGAGAGCTGTTGTATTCACGCTGCATCCTGGAATATCGCTACTTTGATGATGACGACGAGATGCAGTGCTGGTACGATGTTCACCCTCTAATTAAAGGCATTGACGAGTTTAAGTCGGCACTTCAAAAAGTAAAGCAGTAGAGAAACCCTATGACTGCAAATTCGATCGATTGGGACGAGGATTTACCCAGCACTCCAGCAGAAGAATATCAAGCACTCGTCCGGGCACTTCGTAGAATCGAGGGTTTCGGCATTATTTTCGTGCGCTGCAACGATGCTGATGAGGAAAGCCTGATTCGTCAGGTAAAAGCAGACCTGCCCCATAAAACGATCGATCAATTGCAGCTCACTGCAGACAGCACGAACTTTTATGAAGCAGTAGAAAGCCTGCCCAACTACAAGCAAACCAACATCCTGTTTGTACGTGGACTGAAACACTCCCTCTACGCCTATGAACAAACCAAGCAGATCTTACGCTGGAGGGCTGATGAAACTCATTCCTATAGCTGGAAGGGTGTCCCAAAAATTCTTGCCAACCTGAATCAACAGCGCGATCGATTCCGCGATGACTTCAAAATCTGCTTCGTTTTCCTGTTACCTCTCTTTGCCATCAAATACCTGATCCATCGCGCCCCTGATTTCTATGATTGGCGATCAGGCATCTTCGAGTTTCCGATGGAGAAGGACACGCTCGATCGAGAGGTCTATCGGGTCTGGTTGGAAGGAGATTACAATGACTACCTTATCTGGACAGATGCTCAACGCTATCGCAAACTTGCCGAAATCCAAAACCTCCTGGAAGAACCACAACTCCCTCTAGATGGGAAAGTAAATCTACTTTCTGAACTAGCTGTGCTTTCTCAAGCAGCCGGAGAACACAAAAGTGTTCTTCACACATGGGATGAGGTATTAAGACTCAAACCCGATTTAGGTGTAGCTTGGAGCAACCGAGGGCTTGCCCTCGCTAAATTAGGACGCTATGAAGAAGCAATTGGTTCCTGGGGCAAAGCAATCGAATTCAAACCGGACTCTTACGAAGCCTGGTACAACCGAGGCATTGCCCTGGTGAATCTAGAACGCTATGAGGAAGCGATCGACTCCTGGAACAAAGCACTCAAACTCAAACCGGACTATCACAAAGCCTGGAACAACAAAGCCTGTTGTTATTCGTTGTGGAATCAAGTGGATAAGGCGATCGAATCTCTACAACAAGCGATCGAGCTTAATCCTAAATATCGGGAAATGGCTAAAACAGATTCAGACTTTGACAACATTCGATCGGACGATCGATTCAAAGCACTAATCGAAGATTCCGATTCAGAGTGAGGCGATCGACTAAGGAGAATTCACGATGGTTAACCCCGTTCCAATCCTGCAAACGATCGCGCTTGAAACCTGGATTCCGGCTGCCTGGGAAGACTTTTTGACCTTTGCAGATGATCCGACGCTGGTGGGCGGCAGGTTTTATTACGACCAGGGTGAGATGAGGATTGAGATGAGTCCATTGGGTTCGGCGCACGGTCAGGATAATTCGATCGTTCTCACAGTCGTTAATCTCTATGCCACGGTCAAAGCGATTCCGATCAAAAGCTTCATCAATACGACGTTTCGGAAAGCAGGACTGCGGGAATTCCAGCCTGATCTGGCGTTTTATATGGGTGAACCTGGCGAGGCTGTGACGTTTCCAGCCCGATCGAACGCTGCAGTAGACCTCAACGAATTTGACCCGCCCTCACTGGTGATTGAAATTGTTGCCTCTTCGCTAGAAGACGACTGCACGCGCAAACAGCCACTTTATCAGCGAGCAGGCATTCGAGAATATTGGGTGGTGGATGTGAATGTGAGCCAGGTGATTGCCGTTGAGCCTAGCAAGGCAACCCAACTCCGCCGATCGCAGGTTTTACCTGGACTAGAAATTGATTGGGTCGATTCTGCCCTGAAACGTGCCCAGACCGAAGACGATGGTGCGGTGAGCCGATGGTTTCTTGGGCTGCTGACGCAGTGATTGGGTCGATCGCCCTTCGCCCTTATACCAAGTTCTCGCTTCTCAATCACTCAAAGTGTCCCTAAGCGAGAAATAAAGGCTTTGACGTGAGCCTCAGCTAACGGGGGCGTTGTAGGGCTTTTACGATTTCTCAAACTTCCTCCCAAATTCCTAGAATCGCGATAATAGAGAAAGAAGAGGACTCCGGGCAGGGAAACAGGACTGATGAAACTATCAAAGAAGAATCTAGATCAGCGGCTCGATCATCTCTACGACGTAATTATTGTCGGCGGTGGCATGGGCGGACTCTCCGCAGCAATCTATCTTCAGCGATATCGCCTCTCCTGTCTGATTATCGAAAAGGGCAAAGGGCGATCGTTCTGGATGCAAGAACTGCGAAACTATCTTGGTTTGCCGCCGGAAACCCCCGGACGCGACGTGATTCAGCACGGGCAGGAACACGCCCTGATGCTGGGGGCAGATCATTTGCGTGGCTTTGTGGAGGAAGTGCGCGATGAAGGCGAAACCTTTACCGTGAAGGTCAGGGTGGGCAAGGAAGACAGTATCTACCCTGTGTTTCGATCGAAGTATGTCATCGCCGCGAGCGGCATTATGGATCATTTGCCAAAGCTGGAGAAGATGCAAAATGTCTTTGATTTCGCGGGCTATAATCTGCACGTCTGCCTGATCTGCGATGGCTACGAAATGGCAGATAAGCAGTGTGGTCTCTTCGTGGGCACTGAAGGAGCAATCAATACCGCATTTGTGCTGAACTGGTTTACGCCTTATGTCACCGTCTTTACCAACGGTTTGTTTGAAGTGGGCGACGAGATGCGGCACAAGCTGAAGGAACATGGCTTTCCGCTCGTTGAAACGCCAATCACACAGCTTTTGGGGCACGACCACGAAATGACCGGGGTTGAGCTAGAAGACGGGAAGATCATTCCGCTTGAAACAGGGCTGGTCGCAATGGGATCGCATTACTATAATGAGTACCTCAAGGGACTCGACCTGGAGTGGAAAGGCAGCAATCTGGTAACAGATTCCATGTGCCGCACCTCCCATCCGCGTCTGTTTGCGATCGGCGATCTTAAAGAAGGCATCAATCAAGTGTCAATTGCCGTCGCAGATGGTACATTAGCGGCAACAGCAATCTGGCGGGACATTCGCAGGGCTGCTCCGCCGCGTCGCTGGGAAGAACACTTGGTTGGGGAAAACCCCATGGTTGAGACGACCTAATAACAACGCGATCTGATTTGGAGCAAGACTGTGACACGAACTGATACCCTCACCATTCCCGAACTGCAATCGGAAGTTGCCCATCTGCGCGATGAACTCCAGATGCGCGACCAGCTTGTGCAGCAGCTTTCACAAGAACTTTTCCGCTTGGTAAAAGGGAATGCTGCAACGACTCCGACTCCCGCTGTTTCTGAGCGGCAGCAAGCCGAAATCCGCGCCCTTCGTGAACAGGTGCAGGGCTTTGAGCAGCAGGCAATGTTCTACCAGGAGCAGCTTTCCGCCAAAGATACGGAGATTTATCAGTTGCGGCAGTCCGGTCGTGAAATGACCGATCGCGCCCGAATGCTGGAACAGGTGGTCGAAGAACTGCCCCGGATTTACAAAGAGAAGTTTGAGCAGCGTCTCGCGCCGATTAAGGAAAAAGTCGCGCTGATTCAGCAGGAGAACCGTCGCCTGCACGCCGAACTTCAGAGCGTCAGCTATCGCCTTGCGGTCAGAAGTCGTCGTGTGAGTCATTTAGATTTGCCGAGCTTCCCTCGGATGGGCGCAACGCTGCCTGATCTGAGCAACGTCTAATTCCAGTTCCCTCCAGAACTGTGAGTTACCTCTGTGGATTACCCCTCTCTTGTGGGATGGCATCAGAACTTCTGGCGCGGAAGATAGCCCGTCTGCTGGTCTGAGCGAGCGAAGACCTCCATCCCACAAAAAGACAGGCCGTACACAAGAAGACAAACGATAAACGGATAGTTTCTCAGCTTAGAAATTGGTGCATGTCCTGCTCATAATCGATCCGCTGCCTGCTGATCAGGATGATTTGCAGGCCCAGTCTATTTCTGCGATCGAACAGGCGATCGAACAATTTCCCGTTTCTACGGAGTCTTCAGTTTCGATCGTTTGTAGCGATCAGCCGATCGCACTTCAACCCGCAGATCTGCTCTGTCCGCTAACGCTCAACCTACCGGATTCCCTGGACTGGAAGGGTCAGGCAATTTATAAAGTCTGTCGAGACGTAGAGGGATTACGCGATCGCGTCCAGCAGGCACTTCTGGTTCCGATCGCGACAGGAGAATTCTGGTTGCCGATCGTCCTGACGGCAAAAGGCGCACTTTACGCCGAAGCCATCTGTCGTGAAAATTCTCGCTACTATCAGCCGCTCCATTTGCCCGATCTGCACCGTCAGGCTCTTTATCGCCTCGCCCATCGCCTTTTGCAGGAACTGAACGCGCCGCCGTCGGTTTACCTGCTTCAGTTTGGTTGGACAGATGGGCAGATTGGCTTCGATCGCCTGTATCCCTTTCCGGCAGAAGCGGCGATTGCTAGTCTGAAGGTTCAAACCCCAGATCTTTTTGCCTGTCACTGGCAATGCTTAACGTCTCAGCCAATTTTCGATGTGTACATTCCAGGGAATGTGGTGTGGCGATGAGAAGCACTTCTCTCGTAGGAGTAATCGCCCTTCGCGAATTGACACGATCGCTGATATTACGTCAAGATGGGAATCATTAAAGGCTGTCACAAATCTTTGTAAAGTCCTATTTCTAAGGTTACTCATTACCGTGGAACTGATTCCCCTGGAAACCATCCAGAACATCGCTCACGAATACGGCTACTGGGCAGTGTTCGGCGGCATTCTCCTCGAAAATACAGGGATTCCTATTCCCGGTGAAACGATTACTCTCGTCGGCGGCTTTCTGGCAGGCAGCGGTGAGCTGGATTTTTGGCTGGTGCTGGCAAGTGCGCTAGGCGGAGCGATCCTCGGCGACAACTTTGGCTACTGGGTTGGGTATTACGGCGGCTGGTCGCTTGTAACTCGTGTGGGTAGACTGTTCCGCATCAAGGAAGAACAGCTTATCAGCGTCCGCGATCAGTTTGCTCAGAACGCTGCCAAAGCTGTAATTTTTGGTCGATTTGTCGCACTGCTTCGCATCTTTGCCGGACCCTTAGCAGGAACGGTAAGAATGCCCTATGCGCAGTTTCTTCTCTGCAACCTCGTTGGTGCAAGCATCTGGGCAGGTGTCACCATTACCGCCGCCTACTTTGCCGGAAGGCTAATTGCCCTGGAAACCCTGGTGCAGTGGATGTCTCAGTTTGCCGCTGTCGTCGTGGCGATCGTCGTTGCCTGGTTTGCCCTCTCCTACTGGCTGGAGCATCGCAAGTTTGGCAAAGGTCTGGAGCAGCAGGATTGAGGTGAGCGGATAGGGGATAAGGAGATAGGGGATGAGAGCAGGATGATTGCTCTATCCAAACTACACTGACTGGTAAGCGTCTCGCTGATGTCTAAGTGACAGGAGTTCCTTTCTGTTCATTCAACGATCGCTCACCTTAACGAACAAACCTACCTCCTTCTACCCACTTACCCATCACTCACCTACCCATCCCCCCATCCACTCATCTACCCTTCAAGCTTTACTTGCCCCGTCGTTGCCAGCACCCGCGCACTCACGCCAAAGACGCGCAGCAGTCCTTCGGAGTCGGAGTGGTTGTAGTCACCCACGCCTTCCATTGAGGCATTTTCTTCGGAGTATAGGGAGTGGGGCGTGTCGGTTGCGGCGATGAAAGAGAGCGTTCCTTTGTAAAGGGAGACGGTGATAGTTCCGGTTGCCAGAGCAGCGGTGCGATCGAGCGCTTGCTGTGCCATCTGGGTCGCGAGATCGAACCAGTAGCCTTGGTAGATCTGTCTGGCAACCAGGAGCGAAAGCTGATCGTAAAATTCGCGGGCGCGGCGGTCGAGAATAAGCTGCAACAGATAGGCATAGCAGGTTCCTAGAATCTCAACGCCAGGGCTTTCGTACACACCGCGAGACTTGATGCCGACAAAGCGGTTTTCCACCAAGTGCGTACCGATGCCAATGCCGTGCTTGCCGCCGATCGCGTTTGCCCGAAGGAAGGCTTCCACCAGATTGACCGACTGACCGTTAATAGACACCGGACGACCCGCCTCAAACCGCACTGTGAATTCTTCGGGCTGATCGAGAGCAGCGATCGGATAGCAGCCCATAATCGGCTTGACAAACTGAGCCGGAGTCGTGAGCGATTCCAGCATTCCCGATTCGTGAGTCAGCCCCAGCAGGTTAGCATCGGTGGAATAGGGCTTGTCTTTAGTAGCAGTTACGCTCAACCCGTTATCCTGACAGAAATCGATCATTTCGCTGCGTCCAGGGAAGCGTGCCAGGAAAGATTCGTCTCGCCAAGGCGCATACACCTCAAACTCAGGAGCCAGCATATTTGTAATCAGTTGGAACCGCACCTGATCGTTACCGCGTCCGGTTGCGCCGTGGCTAAAGATCGTCAGTCCACGCTGCTTCATTTCGCGAATCATCGCTTCGGTCAGCACACAGCGAGCGATACCTGTAGTGTTCCAGTAGCGTCCCTCGTAGCACGCCTGCGCCTGGATTACCTGAAGCCCCGCTTCGGCAATTCCTTCTCGGCAAGGCAGCAGCACAAATTCTGAAGCTCCCGCTGCCAGCATTCGCTTTTCAATATCCGCCGGATTATCCTCGTCGGGCTGTCCCAAATCGGCCGTAAAGCAAACCACGTTCACGCCCTGATCCGTCAGCCATCGCGTAATCGTGCAGCTATCGAGTCCACCTGATCCTGCAAAGGCGATCGTCTTTCCCTGTAAGTCTTGCGCTTTCATGTCGTTTTTCTCTCTCAGCCAACCTCCAGACCGGGAGAACAAAACCCCGATCGGGCAAACATCATATTATCGGCTGAATGGTTCCCATTTTGTTCGGGGACAACCGATTGTTAGAGAATGATGGCATGAGAGGAGGTAGGTGAGTGGGTAAGTAGGGCTTTTTAGGCTGCTTGAACTGTAGTTAGATGGACAATTTCTTCTATTAGACTTTATGGGATTTGTAGTAGAAGCCTGGTTTCACAATACTGCACCTGAAATTGCGGCTAAGATGCTTCGCGATGGTCTCGCTACTGGAGGGTTTACTCCGGTCAAGGTGCCACCTTCTCAGAAAGACTCTTGGAATCGCGTAGCACTCTATCAACATAAAGTGTATGCCGCACTAACACCTCAAACTGAGAATCACTTGGTTGCGACAGTCAAGTCCGCGATAAGTTGGGATGAAGGGTACTCAGCATTCGAGCAAGTCTTTATTTATCTCCTTAATCATCACCAAAACGTCGAGCTTGCAGAGTTGTTGCTTTCAACGCGAAATCCTGAACCCTACCCTTTCCTAACGCACTCATTTAATCGAGGATCGTTTCCGCCAACAATCGTCAATCACAATGAAAATACAATTACTCAAAGAGGCGAGGGTAATTATTGGATGAAGTGGGGGCCAGAACTTCACTTCATTGCTGACAAGGTCTTTAAACGAACTCAAGTAGATGTAGCTAGCTTTGCTCATAGCCTGGCTGCTGCAATCATTCCTCTAAAGGGAGGTTCGCTACTCGATTGTGGCTGGACAAGAGAGTTTGCACTTCCCAAACACTTAAGCTCGATCTAATCACTCCAATTTCATAATTTGGTTTGTCTATTCACTCACCCGTCCACACCTCTACAGAGAACTTTTTGACGGTTAAGCGGGTCAACGATAGGATGCAGTCAGAGCACTGCTCATTCTGGATGCTTAAAAAAACCGTCCTCGACGGAAAGTGTTCTAAAGCGCATCAACCCCCAGATTGTTCAAAAATATCGTTCAAAAAGATTGCTGCCGTGTTTTTTAGCGTTGTCATTCCCACTTATAACCGTCTGCCGATTCTGGAGAAATGCCTGTGGGCACTGGAAAATCAGATGATTCCGGCTGATAGTCCGATCGCTGGCTATGAAATCGTCGTCGTGGATGATGGCTCAACCGATCGCACTGTGGAATGGCTGCAAACCCATCAGGCAGAGCTGCCCCATGTGCGGCTATTTCAGCAAAATCATCAGGGACCGTCTGCCGCGAGAAATCTGGGTGTTCGTGAGGCAAAGGGCGACACGATTATTTTTATTGACAGCGATCTGGTAGTGCTGGAAGGATTTCTTCAAGCTCATGCCATTGCCCTCACTGAGGCAGAGAAAAACCTGGGAACCGATCGCGTCTTTACCTATGGCAGCGTGATCAACACCTGCGATTTCGACGATCCGACTTCAGAGCCATTCAAGATTACGGACTTTTCGGCGGCGTATTTTGCAACCGGGAATGTGGCGATCGACCGAAAATGGCTGGAAGAAGCTGGACTGTTTGACACGCGCTTTCAGCTTTACGGCTGGGAAGATTTGGAGCTGGGCGTTCGGCTAAAACAGCTGGGGCTAAAGCTGATCAAGTGTCCTGAAGCGGCAGGCTATCACTGGCATCCGCCGTTTAGCTTGAGCCAGTTGCCCAATTTGATAGACAAGGAAATTCAGCGGGGACGGATGGGGGTGTTGTTTTACCAAAAGCATCCGACCTGGGAAGTGCGAATGATGATTCAGATGACCTGGATTCATCGGCTGTTGTGGGGTTTGCTGTCTCTGGGTGGCACACTGAACGAAAAAACAATGGCTCCCCTGCTGCAATGGCTGATCGATCGCGGTAAGCCTCAGCTTGCTCTGGAAATCGCCCGGATTTTTCTTAACTGGTACAACGTACGCGGCGTGTATGCTGCCTATGCGGAGATGCAGCAAAGTTAAAAATTTAACCTGCTCATAACTTATGTAAATCTCCCCTTTACATACAGGAATAAATTCCGCAGATTGGTGAAATCTACGATTTCGCTGTGATGCTTTTAATCTATGATCAGAGCTTTTTTGGTGCAGGCGGTGCTGCTGTGGCTGCTGCTGCCCTATCCTGCTTTTGCTGCTCCGATGTCCACTCCACCGCCCTTTGAGGTCGTGGCTGCGGCAAAAAACCATTTTCTGCCGGATGACACAGCTTTTACGACCCCTCAACCCCGCATTGAAGTTGCCCGGATTCGATCGGCGATTATGCCTGGTGTGATTTTGGGTGGACGCTATGACGGAATTTTGAACCTGTTGCAGGATCGATACACAGCAAGCGGAGAAATCGACACCCGCCTGGAAAATGCTGCCCGATCGCTCATCGAAGACGAACTCATGCAGGCAGGCTATCCTGTCGCTGCCAGTTCGAGCCGATCGCCCTTTGCAGATCAGCTTGTCGATAACCCGGAACCGGGACAATTTTTGATCGGCGGTACAATTACCGAAGTTAAGCTCAATTCCTACAGTTCACTGCTGGGCGAAAAAACGCAGGACGAGCGCACCATTCGCTGGGAACTGTTCGATCGCACTGCCGGAAAAGTAATCTACCGTCAGACCGTGACCGGACGCGCCGAGGCAGAAGGCGTAGACAACCCTGCCGCCACCTATGAAGCAATTCGCAACAGTTTTAAGGGGTTGCTGACCCAGGCTGATCTTGCCGATTTCCTGTCTCAGCCCACGATCGCCAATCTACCCATAACGGTTCCTACCCGCTACGAAATTGCGGCAGTTTCTAGCTCAGAAACGCCCCTTTCCACAGAACAGATTGTCAGTCGATCGATTCCCTCGATCGTGCAAATTCGCACCCCAGAAGGACGGGGAACGGGTTTTGTAGTTGATGCTTCCGGCTTGATCATGACCAATCATCATGTTGTTGGGTCTGCCCATACGGTGCAAGCCGACCTGTATGACGGTTCAACCCATAAAGCACAGGTGATCAAGCGAGATGCAGCTCTGGATGTCGCGTTGCTGCGTTTGGAAGCAGATGCCGCAGATTTGATGAGTTTGCCTGTGTGCCCTGTGTCGGTCAAAGTAGGGGAAGACGTGGTGGCCATCGGCAATCCGCTAGCACTCTCCAACAGCGTGACGCAGGGCGTGGTCAGCGGCATTCGCACCCGCAAAGCGCACCATTTGATCCAGACCGATGCAGCAGTTAATCCCGGCAACAGCGGTGGTCCCTTGCTAAACCGATACGGTGCGGTGATTGGCATTGTCACTGAAAAAATTGCCAGTCGTGGCATTGAAGGGTTAGGATTTGCGCTCCCGATCGCCGAATCGCTCGATCGCCTCAATGTCAAAATTCACCCCACTCAAACAGCCCTGAATTCCTGCGGGAGTTCAACGATGCTGGCTGTCAATCAGATACCGCAGTAACGACAGTAACAAGGTCAAAGCTATGAATCGCCCTGATTTCAACCCCTTTCCCAGCCTGGGCGAGGGGCTTTATTTATGACATAATCGATCGTCTCTACTTCGTTCATTGTTTTGTCTACCTGCGTTTAAAGCTTTTATGTCCCTTTCCTGCCAGCAACTTCTTCAGAAGTATCCCGATCTTTGGCGAGATGCAACCGTTCATCCATTCCTGATGCAGTGCCAAACAGGAGAAATTCAGCCGCATCAATTCAACACCTGGCTGGTACAGGATTATTTGTTTGTGCTGGAGTTCACGCGGTTCGCGGCGACGCTAATTACCTGGTCACCGATCGCTCACTTCGACGTATTGCTAAGCGGTCTAACGGTACTGCAAGACGAGCTAAATTGGTTTCGCAAAAAGGCTTCAGAGCGTCAGCTCAATCTGGATACGCCTAGGCAGCCCACTTGTCAGACCTACTGCGCCTTTATGGTCAACATGGGAACGGCTCCCTATGCGGCAATGGCAACGGCTTTCTGGGCGATCGAACTGGCGTATAACCAGGGGTGGCAGCTCCCCGGCAAAATGCCCGAACCTTATACTGAATTTGCCGATCGCTGGGGCAATCCGGGCTTTACGGAATATGTAAAACTGCTGGAACACCAGGCAGACGAAATGCTGCGATCGGCATCTGAAGAAGTGCAGCAGCAGGCAGAACTCGCATTTATCAAAGTCGCACAGCTTGAAAAGGACTTTTGGCAAATGGCATTTGCAGCAGTCTAGAGGCGATTTAAGTATTACTGGTTAGCTTCAATTTCCTGTTTACCGCCTTTGCCCTCACAGATATTTTTAATCGATTCGAGAGCTTTCCCGATTCCTTCATTGATTGCAGATTCAAAACTGCCTTCGGGCGATTGTTCTGCCATCTTCTGCGCCATCTCTGCGGGAGGTGCGTAGTGAATATGCACTGTGACCTTGCACTGTTCACGGTCTCCGTCAACTTCCATCCAGCCGCCGTAGTCATTCTCGCCATCTGAACCCCATTCAATTCGTTTACTGAGGCGATC
>NZ_JACJOR010000396.1:0-12179 GCF_014695615.1 Leptolyngbya sp. FACHB-711 | reverse complement strand
CCTGTTTCCCTCTTTTGCGAGTTTGTAGTCAGCTTTGTAGTCAGCAATGGGGGAAGCTTTGCCCCCTTAGCAATCGACCTACTTTGAAAATCGCGTTTCATTCCTAAACAAGAAACAAGCCCAAAAAAAACAAGGGACAATCGCCCCTTGCTGCCTATCAGATAAATCAGATCAAGATCACTTCAGAACGGCGAAGCTGACTCGATCGCTTAGTTCTTAACCTGCTTGGCAATATTGCGGAAATAGTCCATGCTCGGACCCGGACGACGACGACTGCCGCTCGTTTGAATCAGATAGTTAGGGGCAAAGGTTTGATCCGTTTTAGGTTCGGTCGCAGCCGTTTTGACTGGCTCAGGCAGGCTTGCGGCTTCCGCCTTGCGCGACTTTTTACCGTTCGTCTTGCCGTTTGCTGGAGCCGAGCCGTTTGCCGGAGCCTCTGTGATCGCCGCTTTGACGGTTTCAAGCGGAGCCGGAGCAAGATTACCCTTTGCCGGAGCCCCTTGAACCGCAGTTGCTGCCTTTGCCTCTACCTTTGTTGCTGCCTTTGTCGCTTCTGCTTTTGCTGCTTCGACTTTTGCCGGAGCTTTGGTGGGTTCAGGCTTTGCTGCTCCTTGCTTTGCAGGCTCAGCCGATGCCCCTGCCGAGAGGGGTTCTGCCTCCATGTAATAGCCAGATTTGCCCCCGCCTACAATCTTGCCCACGCTCTTAAAAATGCCGCCTAAGAAAGCGAAGATTCCGCCGATTAATTTACCAATGACGCCCATATCTCCGATCGCTCCTGGTGATACCTTAATTCAGTTTTATTGCAGACAATGACGACCTGAATGAACCCATGAAACGAATCTTCGTGAAGTCAGTTCAGGGAAAAAACAAACAAAATATTATGGTGTCCCTTGTGATATTGCCTTCTGCGGAAGGCACAAGACATCGGGTGCAATTAACCCTCCAGCTATGAGCCTATCACGAGATGTTCTTCTGATATTCAGGAATTTACACCTTGCTACAGTCTGTTTAGTGTCTACTTAGGGTCTGCCCACAGTCCGCTTACAGTCTGCCCACAGCCCGCCTACAAAGAGCCAAATCCTTTGCGCTTCTTCTCTTTTTTCTTCTTCTTACCCGATGCCCCACTCGGATAGCCGCGCCAGCCTGGAGGGGGTGCATTGCCTGGGTTGCCCGCAGGTGCGCCGCCAAAAAGACCCCCCATTCCGCCCATGCCTGGCATTCCCATTCCGGGGAAGTTGCCCTGACCCATTTGCTGCATCAGCATCCGCATTTTCTGGAAATCGCTGATTAGCTTGCTCACATCTTCGACTTTGTAGCCTGCCCCTTTCGCAATTCGCCGCCGACGGCTGGGAGAACCTGCTAGCAGTTCCGGGTCGCGCCGTTCTTCGATCGTCATGGAGCTAATCATTGCCTCCACCCGCTTGAGCTGTTCTTCGCCCTGGCGGAGCTGGTCTTCGGAAATTTGCTTGCCCATTCCCGGAATCAGCTTGACGATGCCTGCCAGCGAGCCCATGTTTTTCATCAGGCGAGTCTGCTTCAAAAAGTCGGTGAAGTCAAACTTGGCAGTAAGAATTTTTTCCTGAAGCTTTTCTGCTTCTACCAGATCAACTTCTTCCTGTGCTTTTTCTACCAGCGTCAGCACGTCGCCCATGCCCAGGATTCGCTGCGCCATGCGATCGGGATAAAAGGGCTGAAGTGCCTCGACCTTCTCTCCCACGCCAATAAATTTAATCGGCTGACCGGAAATGCGCCGCACCGACAGGGCTGCCCCACCTCGCGTATCGCCGTCCATCTTGGTCAAAATCGCGCCTGTAACCCCAATCTGCTCGTGAAAGGTGCGCGTCAGGTTGGCAGCTTCCTGTCCGGTCATCGCGTCCACGACCAGCAGCACTTCGTGAGGCTTCACGGTGTCCTTGATCTGTGCCAGCTCTGCCATCATCGACTGGTCAATCTGCAAGCGACCCGCCGTGTCGATAATCACCGTATCAACGCCGTCTGCCTTCGCTTTTTCAACGCCCTGCCGCGCAATCTCAACCGGGTTTGCATCTTTGCCCAGATCAAACACGGGTACATTAATCTGCTTACCCAGCGTGATGAGCTGGTCGATTGCCGCAGGACGGTAAACGTCAGTTGCTACCAGCATTGTGCTGCGATTTTGCTTGCGAAGGTGCAGAGCCAGCTTTGCCGAAGCCGTCGTTTTACCCGTTCCCTGAAGACCTGCCATAAGCACGATCGTCGGAGCGGTATCGGCTTCTGCCAGAGGAACGTTCGTTTCGCCCATCAAGCCAGCGAGTTCGTCGTAAACAATCTTGATAAACTGCTGACCTGGATTCACGCCCGCGATGACTTCCGCGCCCAGTGCCTTTGTCTGCACGTCTGCGACAAAATCCTTCACCACCTGAAGGTTTACGTCTGCCTCCAGCAGGGCACGCCGCACTTCTCGCAGAGCATCCTGAATATTCGACTCAGAAATTTTGTCCTGCCCCCGGAGCTTTTTCCAGGCAGCATCCAGACGATCGGATAACGCTTCAAACATAGGCTTCAACAACCAGGGCTTTAAGAACTAGGCTCTAACCACAAAGGGCAATTATCAGCAGCACAATTGCCGCAAGTCCATTTTCCTATTGTAAAGACTGATAGGAAGAGTCGCGTCGCTGATTTTGCCTTAAGGGGAATTGGAGGAGTTTGTACGGGAGTCTGTAGAAGATTGAACTTTAGAAAATTGAACTTTGCTCAAACGGTCAGTGAGTGAGCAGCATTGAGCGATCGACTAGCGATCCTTCAAAATCCTCGCGCCCCAATACAGCAGGTACAAAGCCACCATTTGCACCAGATGATACAAATCATTGTGATTGAAGGAAGGTGCAATTGAAATCCGCGTTGCCTGAATCCCGATCGCAATCATGGAAACGCCAATTCCAGCACTAATCCAGATTGCACTCCTGCGCTGACGTTGAAGCTGCACCCATTGCAGCAGCACCACCACGAGCATTGCTGACCCATAATCGATCGCCATCGGCACAAATTGCTGATACTGTCCCACCTGCGCCAGATATAGAGCTGACTTACCGCCGATTGCCACAATTGCCACCCAACGAATCCATCCCGCGAATGTACTGAAAGTTGCCCCCAGCAGCATAAAAAAACTAGCGCAGCCGATCGCATAACCCGTCAACGTCCACAGGCGATTCAAAAGCGATAGCGTTAAAATTGGGGCAAAACCGTGACAGGTTCCCCCTGCCGCCGCCGCGATCGCAACCCAGCCAAACGCAATCCCCCAGAAAAAGCGCGATCGTTGCAAACCCAGTTTGTCGTGCTGTATCTTGTTCTGCCCCAGTAGGGCAACTGCTAAAAGCGTAGACTCTAGCGCGATCGCGTAGTCCGTCAGGGTTGTCGTCGGTTCAGCAAGCACGATTTCTGAACCATTGAGCGCACCAAAGGAAAACAGCAATCATGGGTATCGAGATTGAGCGAAAGTTTTTAGTGCAGGGTGATAGCTGGCGATCAAAGGCTACTGCGACCCCCTACCGTCAGGGCTATATTTTAGCGACGAAAGAGCGCGTCGTTCGGGTGCGAATCGCCGGGGAGCAGGCTTACATTACGATCAAGGGTGAGTCAGTTGGCATCGGTCGCGCTGAATATGAATATCCCATCCCAGTCACTGATGCAACTGAGTTGCTCGATACGCTCTGCGATCGCCCCCAAATTGAGAAGGTGCGGCATTGTCTGGCGAGCGGCGACCTAGTCTGGGAAATTGATGAATTCCACGGCGAAAATCAGGGACTCATCATGGCAGAAGTCGAACTCCCCAACGCTGATTACCCCCTACAGCTTCCTGATTGGATTCGCGAAGAAGTGACGCAAGACCCGCGCTACTATAACGCTTATCTGTCAAAGCACCCCTACCAAACCTGGGGAATTTCTTCTTGATTTCAGGTTCTCAGCCAGCAAATTCCTGCATTTTCATTAGTGTTACCTCCCACACCAGCTGAGGCTGCACATACTGCAATAGCATTCGGCGGGTGTTTTCTAGCAGAGACAAATAGTAGGGCTGTTGCTGTTGCCAGTAATGCTGCTGCAAATAGTCCACCAGCCAAAGCTGAGTTTCGCCATCCAGGCTGCGAACAATCTGACGTGCAAGATCAAGGGCATCTTTGAGACTGACAGGAATAGCCGTTGCAGCATGAAGTAGCTCGATCGAAACGGTCTGAAGCTGCTGCCAGTGAACGATCGCCTCCCCCGGGCTCCCCTGCGCCAGCGTCAAAATTTCGGGATGGTTCAAGATTTCCCCTTGTCCTACCTGCGTCAGAATTTGCGCGATCGTCTCCCTGTCCAGTCGATAAAACGGAACTCGCTGACAGCGAGACACTAAGGTGGGTAATAAGGACTCTGGGCTGGGCGCAATCAAAATCAGCGTTGCCTGTCCTGGTTCCTCCAGCGTCTTTAACAGTCCATTTGCAGCGGCTTCTGCCATACGGTCTGCCTGCTCTAGCACAATCACCGATCGACGAGCCTCTAGCGGCGCACGACTCAAAAACCGAGCAACCTCCCGAATCTGCTCCAGCCGAATTTCAGGCAGCGATCGACGTTTAATCCCCAACTCCACCGCCTCAGCCGCAGAAAGAAACTTTCCCTGATGCAAATAAGTTGGCTCCACCCACAGCAAATCAGGATGATTGCGCTGACGAATTCGCTGCCTCAATCCCTCAGAAATCGGCTCTAATGGCTGACGCGCCAGTAACAGCTCTGCAAAGCAGCTTGCTGCCAAACTCCGCCCCACTCCCGCAGCCCCAGCAAATAAATAGGCAGGCGCAATCCGCCCCTGAGTCACTGCACGAGTAAGAAGCTCGATCGCCTGAGGCTGCCCTAAAAGCGGCTCAAAACTAGACAGCATTACTGATCGTTCCATCTCAACCATCCCCGAATCGTTTCCCATTGTAAAAGTCGTCCCAACCCTCCCCCCAATTTCACCCTTTCACCCGGCCCCCCGTAGGCAAACCGTTCCTCATTCGCAAAACACTCCCCACTCGTAAACCAATCCCTAGACTTTTCCCTCTCTCCAGGCTATGATAAGCAATTGTGAGTTTTGCTGGGGTCTGATGAACGCGCAGGAGATTATCCGCTCGATTGAAGCGGAACACTTAAAGCAAGATCTCCCCACCATCCATGTTGGGGACACAGTTCGGATCGGAGTACGAATTCAAGAAGGCGGCAAAGAGCGGGTTCAGCCCTACGAAGGTACAGTCATTGCCATCCGTCGGGGCGGGATCAACCACACGATTACCGTGCGTCGCATTTTTCAGGGCGTTGGCGTAGAGCGGGTTTTTCTGCTCCACTCACCGCGAGTTGCCAACATTAAGATCATACGTCGCGGTAAAGCCCGGCGGGCAAAGTTGTACTACTTGCGTGAACGGGTGGGTAAAGCCACTCGCCTCAAGCAGCGGTTCGATCGCCCTCTGGAATAGTCGAGTTTCTGCGATCGCAAGCATTTGTGATTGGTGGCTCGCCCAGTTTGCAGAAAGTTGCAGGAAAAATGCAGTTTGCACTCCCCCGTTAGATTTCTGACAAGCTAGTTACCAATCGCTCTTTGCTGCTAGACTAGGAAAGGCATTCCCAAATCAACCTTAACCGCGTGCGTCCTTAGTTCAGTTGGTAGAACGCAGGTCTCCAAAACCTGATGTCGGGGGTTCGAGTCCTCCAGGGCGCGCTGGTTCTATTTCTTTCAGTTGATTTCTTTCAATTGATGAAGGTTAAGGATTCGCTGAAAAGCAGGAAATGAACCCTTTTGAATGAGGCGACAAAGGGCTGTGGCAAAGAAAGACGAGACAGAAGCTAAGGCTCAAAAAATGTCAAAAGACTCTAAAGACGCTGCTAAAGAGTCTAAAGAAGTCAGGAAAGCGGAGACGGGAAAAGCAGGATTTGATCCCGTTGAGTTTGTTAAAGGGACAAGAGAAGAATTAGATAAGGTTGTATGGCCCTCACGCCAGCAGCTCATTAGTGAGTCGGTCGCAGTCATTTTGATGGTCACGCTCTCTGCAACGCTGATCTATTTTGTTGATCAATTATTTGGTTGGGCTGCTAGCCAGGTGTTCTAATGGCTCTTTCATCTGACGAAGCTGATAATCTTTTACAGCAAAGCGAGGACACAGAAGATGAGTCCACTCCCCAAGGGACACCTCGCTGGTTTGCCGTGCAGGTTGCGTCGGGGTGCGAAAATCGCGTCAAGCTCAATCTAGAGCAGCGAATCGAAACCCTGGATGTTGCGAATCGCATCCTGCAAATCGAGATTCCCCAAACGCCAATCCTCAAGCCCACGAAAGCAGGCAAGCCGAAGGAAGGAGCTGAAAAGGTTTTTCCAGGCTACGTGCTAATTAAAATGGTTATGGATGACGACACTTGGCAGGTTGTCAAAAATACGCCAAACGTAATTAACTTTGTGGGCGCAGAGCAAAAGCGACGATACGGGCGGGGAAGAGGTCATGTGAAACCTTTGCCGCTTGGTGCAGCAGAGGTCGAACGGATCTTTAAGCAGGCGCAGGAGCAAAAGCCAGTTGTCAAGATTGATATGGCAACGGGTGACAAAATCGTGGTGCTATCAGGTCCATTTAAGGACTTTGAGGGCGAAGTGATTGAGGTGACTCCAGAGCGCAGCAAGCTGAAGGCGTTGCTATCGATTTTTGGTCGAGATACGCCCGTCGAGCTTGAATTTAATCAGGTTCAAAAGCAGAGCTAGTTTTCAATGGCTAAGAAAGTTGTAGCGATTATTAAGTTGGCAATTACGGCAGGAAAAGCAAACCCTGCTCCCCCGATCGGTCCGGCTCTCGGTCAGCACGGGGTCAACATCATGATGTTCTGCAAGGAATACAATGCGAGAACTGCTGATCAAACAGGTCTTGTGGTTCCGGTAGAAATCTCCGTTTTTGAGGATCGCAGCTTTACGTTCATTCTCAAAACACCTCCGGCTTCGGTTTTGATCACCAAAGCAGCTGGAATTGAGCGAGGTTCGGGTGAGCCAAACAAGAAAAAGGTTGGTTCCATCACGCAGGCGCAGCTCCGAGAGATTGCTCAAACTAAGCTGCCTGACTTAAATGCAAATGATATTGATGCAGCGATGAAAATTGTTGCAGGAACCGCTCGCAATATGGGCGTGACGATCGTTGACTAGAAAGTTCAAGACGAACTTGCTTCAACCCTCATTTCAGACTGATAAATCAGACTGACGAAAATTCTATCGGGGGAGAGGAAACTCCTCGCAATTACCCCAGGAGTGTAAGACATGGTTAAAAAAGTATCGAAGCGTTTACAGGAACTCAAGCAAAAGGTTGAGGAACGTCCTTACCAGCCGCTTGAAGCTCTTCAGCTTTTAAAGGAAACGGCAACCGCAAAGTTTTCAGAATCGGCAGAGGCGCACATCCGCCTCGGAATTGACCCCAAGTACACAGACCAGCAGCTTCGGACAACCGTTGCACTGCCGAAGGGAACAGGTCAGGTGGTTCGTGTTGCGGTGATTGCACGGGGCGAAAAAGTTACAGAAGCTTCAAGCTCTGGCGCAGATATCTATGGTTCTGAGGAGCTGATCGACCAGATCCAGAAAGGCATGATGGACTTCGATGTACTGGTCGCAACGCCAGATGTCATGCCTCAGGTCGCAAGGTTGGGTAAGTTGCTGGGTCCTCGCGGCTTGATGCCGTCGCCTAAAGGTGGTACGGTGACGTTTGATGTCGCTCAGGCGATTTCTGAATTCAAAGCTGGAAAACTAGAGTTCCGGGCAGACCGAACGGGAATTGTTCACGTTTTGTTTGGCAAAGCATCCTTCTCGCCGGAAGATCTGTTGACGAACCTAAAGACACTGCAAGAAACGATCGATCGCAACCGCCCTTCAGGGGCAAAAGGACGTTTCTGGCGAACAATGTATGTTTCTGCCACAATGGGTCCGTCGATCGAAGTTGATATCAACGCGCTGCGAGATCTGAAGGCAGATGCAGCTTAATGACGCGCTAAACTAAGAAGGACTTGCAGGAGTCACAAGTTTGCCAAATTCCCACAACTAAATCACAGCCGTAGACAGCAGGCGCATTATGCTTAATTTCCTGCCGAGGTTCTCTTCTTCCATCGCGATCGATGGTCGATGAAATAGTGAGTTTAACTCACTTGAACCCCGGCACGCTGTTCGGGGTTTTTTGTGTCTAGAGCTTTCATGCTTTTATCGGTGGGAATAACGGCACGAATGGGTTTGTTCTTTACTAATGACTTAAGGAGGTGAGAAACGAATGGGAAGAACGCTGGAAGATAAAAAGGCGCTTGTTGCAGAACTGAAGGAAAGCCTGAGTCAGTCCCAGCTTGCAGTGGTGATCGACTACAAAAGCCTGACTGTTGCTGAAATTACCGATCTGCGGCGGCGGCTACGTCCGAAGGGCGGCGATTGTAAGGTGGCGAAAAACACGTTGATGCGGATGGCAGTCCAGGACGACACGAACTGGCAGCCACTGGGCCAAATTGCAAAAGAGTCCTCTGCATTCCTGCTGCTAAAAGATGATATTGGCGGCGCACTGAAGGCATACCAGGATTTCCAAAGAGTCACAAAGAAGTCTGTGATTCGCGGTGGCGCAATGGAAGGTCGCTTGCTCAGCGAGGACGATGTGAAGGCGATCGCTGATCTACCCTCGAAAGAGCAGCTCATCGCTCAAATTGCTGGGGCGATCAATGGTGTGGCAACCAAGCTGGCGGTTGGCATCAACGAAGTTCCTGGTGGACTAGCGCGGGCACTGCAAGCGATTGCTGATAAAGATAAAGAGCAAGAAGCAGCTTAGTTTTAGGTCGATTAGGTTTAGATCTAGGCGGATCTCGATCGAAAAGACCGAAAAGTTTCACTTACTAAATCACTCTAGGAGTTGAGCGAATGTCTGAAAAAACTGATGCAATTCTAGACCAGCTTAAGACCCTAACGCTGCTGGAAGCGTCTGAACTGGTCAAGCAAATTGAAGAAGCCTTTGGCGTAAGTGCGGCGGCTCCGGCTGGTGGCATGATGATGATGGCTCCGGGCGCAGGTGCAGCAGCTCCGGCTGAGGAAGTTGAAGAGAAGACCGAATTTGACGTGATTCTGGACGAAGTTCCGGCAGATAAGAAGATTGCCGTGCTGAAGGCAGTCCGTGAACTGACGGGTCTGGGTCTGAAGGAAGCGAAGGATCTGGTGGAATCAACGCCCAAGCCTGTGAAAGAAGCTGTGGCTAAGGAAGCAGCCGAAGAAGCTAAGAAAGCGATCGAAGCGGCTGGCGGTAAAGTGTCGATCAAGTAAGTTGATCGCAGTTTTATTGGTTACTTTCAGTTCTAATTGATTAAGTTCTGAAAGTGATATCTCAAAGAGGGGGCATTAAGCCCCTTTTTTGTTTTTTATCAGCTAATCGACCTTGCGCCTTTAACCGGAAATCGCGTTTGCCCAGTCCTTTGCCCATAAAAGATTTGCCTGAACTCGATCGTCGGTCAGTCCTTCAGAGTAGAGGCGCAGTACAGGCTCCGTGCCGCTAAATCGAATCAGGAGCCAGCTTTGATCGGCAAGCTGAAGTTTGTATCCGTCGATCGTTAGACAGTCAACCACGCCTTGTCCGGCAACTTCAGTAGGGGGCTGGGTTTTGAGCTGTTCCAGCAAGCGGGCACGCACCTCCATACTGGCGAGGGGAAGATCGATGCGATCGTAGGTTGAGGCGTATTCCGTTTTTTGCTGCAAAGTCTGATGGAGATGGCTCAGGTCCTTTCCAGACTGAACGATCGCCTCCAGCAAATACAGAGCAGACAGCAGCGCATCGCGTTCGGGAATATGATGCCCATAGCCAATGCCGCCCGACTCTTCGCCGCCCAGGAGCACTTGCGTTTCCAGCATTCGATCGGCAATGTACTTGTAACCAATCGCCGTTTCGTGCAGGGGCAGGTTGTAGAGTTGGGCGATTTTTGGAATCAGGTTGGAGCCGCTGATCGTTTTAATCACTTCACCTGTAAAGCCCCGTCGTACTGCCAGGTGCTCGATCAAAATGGGAATCAAGACTTGAGAGCTGAGGAAATTACCCTGTCCGTCTACCGCAGCCACGCGATCACTGTCGCCATCAAACACTAAGCCAACGGCAAGATTGTCATGGGGCTGTTTCAGGCGATCGAGCAGCGTCGGGATATAGCGAGGCAGGGGTTCGGGTGCGCCACCGTCAAACAAGGGATCGCGATTGCTGTTTAGCTCCTGAATTGGTGCATCAAGCAAACGGGCTAATCCGCCCGCCGCTGCCCCGTGCATGACATCGGCAAAGACAGTGAGCTGACCCGAGCGCAGCGCAGTTTGAATGGCTCCAATATCGACTTGAGCGCGCAGCGTATTGCAGTAATTTTTCCAGGGATCAAAGGTTTGTAGTGAAGGAAGCGGATCGGCAGGAGCAGCGAGGGCGGCAGGCGTTTCCTTGAGCTTCGCCTCGATTTTTTGGGTTACTTCCGGCGGTACTGATCCCCCAAACGCACCTTTGACTTTTAACCCTGAATAAATGCCTGGGTTGTGGCTAGCAGTAATGACCAATGCACCCAGCGCGTTAAGCTGCTTGGCGGCTAAACTAAAAGCCGGAGTTGGCGCGTAGGTTTCCGAAAGCAAGACTTCGTATCCGGCAGCTTGAACCGCTTCTGCGGTGACTCTGGCAAACTCTTCGGAGAGGAAGCGGCGATCGTATCCCACAATAATCAGACGACTGCCGTTACTGCCGTAGGTGTCGGCTAATGCATGGGCAGCGAGAGGTGCAACGCGCAGCAGTCGCTCAACGGTGAAATCAGCGGCAATCACGCCACGCCAGCCATCTGTGCCAAAGGTAATCGGTTTTGCTGCCAGGGACGCGGGGGAGATGGGAACTGCCATAAAAATTGCCTCTCAGGTCGTCGATCGTAGGGCTAGTACGGTAGGGCTAACAGGGTGGGCTAACGGGTGGCTAACTCAGGCAGAACCGAAATCTGGTTCTAAAGCAGCCGGAGTAGTGCATAACAACGTCAGTACATTGCATCTTCAAGGGATGACAACTACAGCTTAAAGCAAGCCACTAGGTAAAAGTATCGGCGATCAAGTTGCCCTTCAGACAAGTGCTTTTACGAAAAATCGCCGTAAACTTTATTAATTCTGGTGAGTCGAAGCGGAAATTTTACAAGGTTAGCCTTCTTGTTCAGTGTTTGGCAGCGAACCCTACCGATATTGTGCCCACTCAGCTGCAATTCGAGTATTTTTATTACAAATAAAAAAGGACATCTCATTTCAGAAATGCCCTTTGATTTCATTGCGTTTGGTTTTGCTATAGGCATGCGTCTAGACGATGCTCAGTCCAGCTCTGATTACACATCCTGTTCGCTGAGTTCGCGGGTCATGTAGTCAAAGGGCTGATCGACGATCGCCGCATTTTCTATGCCCGCAGCAGCAACTTGCTCTTTCACAATATTTTTCATGATCTGAATGCCAATCACCGTGGAACCGATCGGCACACCGAGCGAATTGTAGGTTTCACGCAACCCTTGCAAAACGCGCTCATCTAGCACATCCATACTGCCTGCAACCAGGGCATAGCTGGCATAGCGCAGGTAGTAGTCCATGTCGCGCAGACAGGCGGCATAGCGGCGCGTGGTGTAGGCATTACCACCCGGACGAATGAGTTCAGGAATTTCTTCAAAAAGCTGCGACCCTGCCTGACGCACGATCGATGCAGCATTGGAATTGATCACGGCGGCTGCCTGAGTGCGAGCGGTGCCGCTATCGAAATAGGCTTTGAGGGTGTCTAGCGCATTGCGATCGAGATATCGACCTGTGCTGTCGTAGTTTTTAATGAGGCTCGTCACCGCGTCCCGCATGAGATCTGATCTCCCAAAAATTCCGATTAGTAATCGTGCTTACTATTAGCAATTCGCCCTTCAGTGTATCACGGTGCGTTTCTCAGAATTCGCAGCAAATCAGCGATCGTAAGGCTTCTGATTGTTAAGTTTTTTGTCTATTAAGTTGTGTTTTGAATTGTGGAAAGTTGCAGGAGAAGGGACATTTTGTAATCTACGATACAAAATCCGGGTGAACCAGTTCCTACGATGGTTCAGGTGTGTTACAACCCGGTTCAATTTACGAAATTTCTCTTGAACGCAGCCTAACCCCAACTCCAGGTTATTGCTATCGCTGGGTG
>NZ_JACJOR010000395.1:0-3583 GCF_014695615.1 Leptolyngbya sp. FACHB-711 | reverse complement strand
GGGGCATGGTAGTGCGATGAGGGGGGCAGGCGGCAGGCACTTTAGGGTTCTCAAAGTTGCCTAAAGTTTCCCAAAGCTGGGGGATTTAAGGGGCGATGCAGGACATCTGCTACCGTTCAGATCACCGCTTAGGATTGTGCAGCTTTGAGCGATCGCAGTTCTTGTTCCAGACTATCGATTCGTACTTGAAGCTGCTGATTTGCCTCCAGCAAGGAGTGAGATTGGGCACTGAGAAACGAGTTATTTTCCCACCAGTTAATGCCGATCTCTTTTGCCTTATCAATCGATGAAATGAGCAGGCGGATGCGGATGCTCAGCAGTTCTGTCGCACCGACGGAAACAGTAATGTCTCCGGCAATCACAACCCCTTTATCTAAGACCCGCTCCAGCACATCTGCCAAACTGGAGCCGGATGTAGCACTCTGAAACGAGCGATTCGTGGGGGTGATTCCGCCTGAAGGAACGTTGCTGTGTGGCGATCGAGAGTCGGTTAGCGTCATGGCAAATCATCCTCTGACAACTCAGACATCTCCAGCAGCTTGATAAGCGATTCCTGCATCGGATGCGGTGGTGCATTTAGCGCAGGTGCTTCTAGAGCAGCTTCTTGCTCCGGCTCTTGATCGATCGGTTCCCCGCGCAGGAATTCCAGCTCCGTGTCTAGAGGCTGAGCTTCCAGATCAGTAAAGTCAAGATCAGGAGATTTCAGCGCGGGTGCTTGGATTAGTTCACTCAACGTTTCTAATTCGGTGTCTAGCTCCAGGTCTTCGAGCGACTTCACTGCAGTGACAGGAACCTGTGCCTTTTGCAGTCTTGGAATAACGCGCGCCTGGGGTACAAAGCTTGCCACCTGTTGCTGCATCGCAAAAGCGACAATTTGCTCATTAAACACTTCCCACAAAAGCTGGCTGGCTTCTTCCAGGGGCAGTCCTGTTCGCGATAGCAAAACATCCTCACAGATATCGCGGAAGTCAGGATTTTCCGGGATAACAAGAATACTGTGTTCTTGACAGACCTTTGCCAGAATTAAGCCCGATCGCAGTCCTGAAGACTTCTCGGCTCCGGTTTTCTTGCGGAATGCCTTCACGAGCTGCACAATCAGCGTGGCACTATCGCGGTCAATCTGAGTTTTCTGAACCACAATTTCCTGCTGCGTTAACTCATCTGGCTCCGGCATATTGATCGTGATGAGGCGATCGAGCAGCGCATCCTGTGTCGCATGCACCCCGCAGTATTCCTCAGGATTCGAGGTAAAAATGGCACGAAAATCAGGATGCACCCGAATATAGTCGCTGCGACCGTGCAAGGGCGGCAGCACCAACAGTTTTTCCTCCAGGGCAGACAGCAGCACGTTGTTCACTTCGGGACGAGAGCGATTGAACTCGTCGTACACCAGCGTAAATCCTTCTCGGCAAGCCATCGTCAGCCGTGAATCGACCCAGTTTTGCCGCAGTTCGTCTTCGACCTTGACCACGCTGTGAATAAAGTTATCCACCACCTTTTTGCGCGTGTAACCCGACTGATTGCCGATTAGATCTGAGGTTTTGAACTCGTCATCGCCAAAGACTAGCATCATTGGACGGGCTAGCAGGTCAGCCAGATGCAGGGCGAGGGTAGTCTTTCCGGTTCCGGCAGGTCCGCGCAGATGCACTGAAAAGCCCGACTGAAGATAGCGCAGTGCTCGCATTGCTACGCGCTCTACGGCGGGGGTGCTGACAAAGCGGCGGGGGCTAGCACGAAGGATGGTGGGCACGGGCTTAGTTTCCATTGGCATGCACTTGAATGAATTTTGAAGTGGGGCTTGAAGTGGGACTTGAACTGAAGCTTGAATGGAGTTCGAACTTACTGCTGAATGCGATAAACATGGTCGCGCTGAACAATGCAGCCCTTTTTGATGAGCGATCGAAGCGCATCAACAGCGGCAAAACGATTCAGGGCAAAAGTAGATTCAACCTCTGCCAGGGTCGTCTGCTGAACTCGCGTTAAATGATTGAAGATGGTTTGTTCGAGCTGGGTCAGATTCGGTTTTGCGATCGGTGGTTTAGTCTGGGTTACAGAAGTTGCCTTACGCGGAGAACTGCCTGGAATAGCCTTTGATTTGTCAGGCTGTGGCGATCGTACTCGTGCGACTAATCGTGCTGGAGGTCGTGCTGAGGGTCGTGTTGCCGATCGTTCTGGAAGTTGTCCTGAAGTTTGTCCTGCGGGTCGTGAAGCAAATTGCGTTTTGAGCTGCGGCGGAGTGGGCTGAGAAATGCTTGCTGGTTGAGAGCTGCCCCAAACCTGCTGACGAATCTCGGCACAATAAGCAGTCAGTTCAGACCGAAAGGCGGCAAGCTGGTCAAACAACCGCTTCATGTCCGCTTTGCGCTGCTCGTGGCTTTGTCTCAGACTTTGCTGAAGCTGATAGGCGCGATCGTGCCGCATTGCTTCCAGTTCACTTAGGTCTGCTTCGACCTCGCCTCGCATTCGTTCCACAAACTCTGCCAGATTTTGCATTACCTGAAGCTGGTTTTGGCAACGCTGCTGCTGGTGGGTTTGCAAAAGTTGCTGCGTGTCTAATCGAATGGCGGTGGTTTCTGCCTGGATTACCTGCATTCGGTTGCTTACCTGCTGCTGCATAACGGCAACAGTGGCACTAAGCTGCTGCTGAAACTCGTCCAGGGTTTGAAAAAGCTCTTGGGACATGGTGGTGCGATCGGCAGATTGCTCAGCAATCAATACCTGGGTGTCCTGCTGAAGCTGCTGCTGAAATGCTCGAAGCTCTTCCCGAAGCTGGTCTGCCTGCCGCTGCCGTTGCTGGGAAAACTGCGCCAGCGTAGTGCGAACCTGCTGCTGTCGATGTAGCGTTTCCTGCTGACGTTGCTGGCGTTGCGCTTGCCAGATTTCTTTGAGGGAAGTCACGAAATCCTCCTGTAGGAAGTACGAGCTAGGAATGTGAGATGCGGGGGCAAGACTGAGCAAGCAGAGCGATTCCTGTCTCACTCAGTCCAGCTCGATGATCCGCCTGTTGATGAGACAGCGGTTAGGCAGAAGGAACCGCAGCTTGAGCGGTGAGACCCACAGCTTCTGCATACTTCAGATAGGTTTCCACCGAGGCAATGACGACACGCGCTTCAATTGCCAGCAGTTCAATGCCGACTAGCGAAACCCGCACCCAGGCATCGACAACAATGCCTTTGTCGAGAATGCGATCGACGACTTCAGCCAAGCTAGACGAGGAATTCACTTTTTCAACTGCCATAGCAATCCACCTTTATCGGTTGTAGGGTTGTAAAACGATCGTGTAACGGTATCGCTGTTCTGCAACGGTTGTTTGAAAAGTTGTCAGTTAGCGTATGTTTATCAAGATAGGAATTTGATGCTGTGAAGGTTACGGGATAAATGCTGAAAAGATAAAGCCTCTTTAAATAATTTCCGTAGAATTACGAGTATTTATTGTTAAGATTTCTCTTGCAAGCCAATGCTAAATAAGCTATCTCGTTCACTGATTCTATTTAGCATTGGAATTGACGGCGCACTTTATCTAGCCTGATTTTTGTCGCCTCCAAATCCCAATAGAGCGGGCTACTGGTTCTTTATTTATTTC
>NZ_JACJOR010000394.1:0-8660 GCF_014695615.1 Leptolyngbya sp. FACHB-711 | reverse complement strand
CTGATTCTGTCGGGAGCCACACCGGGATGGATTGAGCCTGTTGCTGACCCAGCCTGGGGCATTGCTCATGCGGTGACTCCGGCAGCCGTTCAAGCCGCCATCGATCGCAACCCGGATGCGAAAGCCGTGCTGATCGTTTCGCCCACCTACTACGGGGTTTGTGCTGATCTGGAATCGATCGCCCGCATCGCTCACGCCCACAATTTGCCTTTGCTGGTGGATGAAGCGCACGGAGCGCATTTTAGCTTTCACCCGGATTTGCCGATGTCTGCCCTGCAAGCAGGAGCCGATCTGGCGGTTCAGTCTACCCACAAAACCCTTTCTGCTCTGACCCAGGCGGCAATGCTGCACGTTCAGGGAAACCGGATCGATCGCGATCGGCTTCGGCGTGCCCTCCAGCTTGTACAGTCCACCAGTCCAAACTATCTGCTGCTGGCTTCGCTCGATGCCGCCCGTCAGCAAATGGCAACCCAGGGAAAAGCGTTGCTGAGTGAAACGATCGCCCTTGCCGAGAGAGTGCGTTCCCAGATTTCCTCGATTCCCGATATTCGCCTCCTGGCTCCTGAATCCGTTGCACGGCTGGGTTTTCCTGCCCTTGACCCGACTCGTTTAACGATCGAGGTTTCAGGCTTAGGCTTCAGCGGATTTGCCGCCGACGAAATTTTGCATCAAGCGTTTGGCGTGACTGCCGAGCTGCCGGGAATGACCACCCTCACTTTTATCCTCACCTTTGGCAATCTGATCGAGGATGCTGATCGCCTTGTCCATGCCTTTCAGCGTCTCAGCCACGATTACAGCATGCCGCCTGCATCTCCCTTGCTTTTGCCCGATGCTCCTCTGCCGATGCTGGATGCTTCGCAGTTTCCCGAAGAGATAATCGCTCCAATGTCGCCCCGAGCTGCTTTTTTTGCGCCCAGCCAAACCCTGCCTGTGGCAAAGGCGATCGATCGTGTGAGCGCAGAGCTGGTCTGCCCCTATCCCCCCGGAATTCCGCTACTATTGCCAGGAGAAGTCGTGACCCTCGAAGCGATCGATCGGCTTCAGCAAATCCTGAAAGCAGGTGGGATGATCACAGGCTGCGCCGACTTAACCCTGAAAACGATTCGAGTCGTGATGCATTAACAGCAGTAATGCAACAAGTCATACAACAAAGGGAGTTGTGCCAAACAGCCATCAACGCTGATTAAAAACCCGATCCCAAAAGGTCACGGGATTCGATCGCCAGATCAAATGGCAAACTACCCCCTCCTTTACTCCTCTACTCCCCCACCCCCTGATCCCTCTATCTCCCCCTTCCTTTGCCCATGCCTTCTCCGCTCTGGTCTTATGTGACTCCCGGTATTCCCGATGCCCTCTTCGAGCAACTGCCCGGTATTCCGCTCACCAAACGGGAAGTGCGGGTGCTGCTAATTTCTTCGCTGCGGCTCAAGGCAAATTCAATCCTGTGGGATATTGGTGCGGGTACGGGAACGATTCCGGTTGAGGCAGGGCTGCTCTGCCCACAGGGGCGCATTGTGGCGATCGAGCGAGATGAGGAAGTGGCAAGCCTGATTCGGCGAAACTGCGATCGCTTTGGCGTTAGCAATGTGGAAGTGATCGAAGGCAGTGCGCCCGACTGCTTGCAGAACTTAAGTGACGCGCCTGACTGCGTGTGTCTAGAGGGGGGGCGTCCGATTAAAACCATTTTGCAGGCAGTGTGGCAGCGGCTTTTGCCTCAGGGTCGCATCGTGGCAACGGCAAACAATTTTGAAAGCCTGTATGCCATTTCTGAAGGATTAGCAGAACTGCGTGCCCGCAATATTGAAGTGGTGCAATCGGCGGTCAATCGGCTCGAAACACGCGGAAACCATCAGCTCTTTGCCGCCGTCGATCCCATTTTTGTGCTGAGCGGTGAAAAGGTAGACTAAGAGGAATTGCGGCTGGACCTCGCCCGATCAGGCTCAAATTCCCTTTGCTCAAATCTCTTCTCAGCCTGAATCGATCGCGTTTAGCTGCGTTTTTGTGGATAGCAGGTGTGGGAAGGATGCTACGGTGTTCAATTTTGTTCTCGGTTCGGTCAATTCTCCTGTAGAACTGAAATCTGTGGCAGAGTAGTGCTGAAACTGAACTTTATGCCGTCATTCGTCAAGCTATCTCTTCACTGTTCAGGCCACATTCAGGCAATATTCAGCCAACATTCAGGCCAACATTCAGGCAACTAAGTCTTGAGTCAAACTATGCCCATACCGCTACCGCGTATTCTCAGTGCAATTGTGGCGATCGTCCTGGCGTTGGGGATGACGCTGCTGGGAGGCTGGTACTTTACCCTTGGCTTCGGCATTATCGTCTATTTGGGGCAGCTAGAGTATTTTGAGCTAACCCGCGCCAAAGGCATTGCGCCTGCCGCAAAAACTACGCTCGTCGTCAGTCAAATTCTGCTGGTAACTGCCACCCTTTCCTCGCCGCTTGCTGATGCCGTGATGCCTGTTGCTGGAACGTTTATCTGCTTTTATCTGCTGTTTCAGCCCAAATTTGCCACGATCGCTGATATTTCCGCTTCGATTCTAGGCTTGTTTTATGGCGGCTACCTGCCTAGCTATTGGGTGCGATTGCGGGCACTGGGCAGTGCAGAAGTCAGCAACTTACCCTTGAGCGGCTACTGGCCTCCCTTTCCTCTGCCCCACTTGCAAGACCTTCCCGTTGGGCTCACCGCCACGCTGCTCACCTTTCTCTGCATCTGGGCAGCCGATATTGGCGCGTACGTGTTTGGCAAAACCTTCGGTAAAACCCGCCTCACCGATATCAGCCCCAAAAAGACGGTTGAAGGGGCAGTGTTCGGAGTGCTGGCAAGTGTGGCCGTTGCGACGATCGGCGCATGGTATCTCGGCTGGGCAGGTTCACCCCTCAGCGGCATGGCATTAGGATTAATGATCGGCATCGCCAGCTTGCTTGGTGACTTAACCGAATCAATGATGAAACGCGACGCGGGCGTCAAAGATTCAGGGCAGCTTATTCCCGGACATGGCGGAATTCTCGATCGTGCCGATAGCTATGTTTTTACCGCACCGCTGGTTTATTACTTTGTAACGCTGCTGCTGCCGCTGTTGCCGGGGTAGAGGAGTGAGGAGGTAAGGGGATAAGGAGAGGGGTTGGCGATGATCTGGATTGGCGATGAGCTATTTCCGATTTCCTCAGGCGCGATCGGACTTCAACCGATATCCCTCACTCATCCGATCGTTTCGCCCGCAGCTCCGGTTAAGAGACATTGGAGACTCTTTAACCAATCCCTGACAGCAAATAATCCCTAACAGCAAATAACTCCTTACAGCAAACCCACAAAGTGCAGTGGACCGTGACCGCTAATTAGCTCGATCAGCAGTGCCAAAAAGCCCAGCATGGCAATTCGTCCGTTCCAGACTTCTGCGGTGGTGGTCATGCCCCATTCCCAGCGTTCCTGCGGGTACATCTTCACCCTTTTCTTCATCTGGGTGACTTCTGCCAGCTTTAAACTGGGCGAATTCATCGCAGAAATCACCAGATCTGCCAAGTCGTCAATAAAGATGGGATGGGTATTGAGGGCAGGCACGCGATGGAAGTGCTCGATTCCGGCTTCCTCGGCGACTTCGCGATATTCAATGTCGATTTCTTGCAGGGTTTCGATATGCTCTGAGACAAAGCTGATGGGTACAACCAGCAAATCCTCAACGCCCTGCTTTGCCAGATCTCCGATCGCCTCTTCGGTATAGGGCTTCAGCCATTCCACCGGACCCACCCGGCTCTGATACGCCAGCGTATGGGGATTCGAGCGATTCAGCGTTCGCATAATTAGCTCAACGCATTCTTCGATTTCCTGCTGGTAGGGATCGCCTGCCTCTTCCACATAGCTCACTGGAACCCCGTGGGCGCTGAAGAAAATATGGGCCTGATCCGGGTTTTCGAGCTGGTCTAGCTCTTTAGCGATCAGGTCTGCCATTGCTTTCAGGTAGCCCGATCGCTTATACCAGGACGCAATCACTGTGTAATCGATCCCGTGCAGCGCAGGGTCTTCTTGCCAGAGCTGCTCTAGCAGGCGGAAGCTTGACCCGCTCGTGCTGATCGAAAACTGCGGATACAGAGGCAGAATCACGAGGCGATCAATACCATCGCGCTTAATTCGAGCCACAGCTTCTTCGGTGAAGGGATGCCAGTAGCGCATTCCGATGTAAATCTGAGCGTCTTCCCCTTTTTCTTTCAGCGCATTGCGCAGTGCGTCTGCCTGTTCTTCGGTAATGCGGCGCAGCGGAGAGCCACCCCCGATTTGCTTGTAGTTTTCTTGCGATTTATTCGCACGACTCGAGGAAATCAGCCACGCCAGCGGCTTTTGCAGCCAGGGAAAGGGTAGACGGATGATTTCTGGGTCAGAAAACAAGTTAAACAGAAAGGGACGGACATCCTCTAGCTGATCCGGTCCGCCCAGATTGAGTAGTAGAACGCCAACACGACCCATAACTGCCACTCGTCCTTCCCTTAATATTTGTTACTGATTTTAACAATAATCTTTTCTAATTTGTGCCGCTCTGCTCAATTCCAATCGAGATTTTGCTTGAATAGAATCGCCAGCGTTGCCTCATTACTCGCTCAATCGGCTCTGCAAGCCATCACCTGCTATGCCCTCATTCTACTTAACCAGTGTATTGTAAGCTTTCCTTTTATTAAAAATGAGTCACGGTCTATCTGCAACCTAACAAAAGATGTCAGATTCGTCATCGAAAGACACCGATAGTTCGATCGATCCCCGCATCGAGCAGGCAAATCAACGTCTGAAGGCTGCTCGTATGGGACTTCAGATTGAGCGGCGCGGCAGTAAGCTTTGTCTGCGGGGAACCCTGCCCCCCCGTCCGGGAAGCGATCGCCTGCGGGCGCATCAGCAGAGAGTTCCGCTTGATCTCCCGGCAACGCCCAGCGGATTGAAGCAGGCAGAACAGCAGGTGAAAGTCATTGCAGCACAGCTTATCCAGAATACCTTTGACTGGCGGCAACATTTACCAGTCGCTGGAGGAAAGCGGCTGCATCAAATGGATCTGGCAGAAAAGCTGAAGGCGTTCGAGCGGCACTTTCTAGAGCATCTGGCAAAAGATAGCAATCCGGGCGCAACCCGCACCACCTGGGAAAAAACCTACGCGCCCTATCTGCGAAAGCTGGAAGCCACCACTCGATCGCATCCCAATTTCACCCTGACCGAAGCAATTTACAGCACGATTCAAGCTATTCCCGCCAATGCCCGGAGTCGGCAAGTTTGCTGTACTGCTCTGAACGCGCTGGCGCAATTTCTGCATTTGGAACTGCCGATCGACCTCAAAACCCTGTGGGGAACCTATAGCCCCAGCAAAACCCAGATGCGCCGCTTGCCGTCAGACGAAGAGATTATTGCGATTTTCGATACGATTCCCAGCCCGACCTGGCAATTTGTCTATGGCGTTATGGCGACCTACGGGCTGCGAAATCACGAGGTTTTCTTTTGCAACTACAGTGCACTGATCCAGGGCGAAGCCGAAGCCGCGATCGAAGTTTTGCCCACCACCAAAACCGGAAGCCATGAAGTGTGGCCCTTTTACCCGGAATGGGTCGATCGCTTTAATCTCCGCGAAGTCCGGCTGCCGCCCCTCAATCTAGATCTGCATCAAACCACGCTTCAACGCATCGGACAGCAGGTTGCCACGCAGTTTCGCCGCTATCAAATTCCCTTTTCGCCCTACGATTTGCGCCACGCCTGGGCAGTTCGCACGATTCATTTCGGGATTCCCGATACAGTGGCTGCCCGCATGATGGGTCACTCTGTCGCAATCCATAACCGCACGTATCATCGCTGGATTACCCGACGAGATCAGCAGCAAGCGGTTCAGGCTGCCCTAGAGCGGCGAATTATTCGTAATCTGTAATTCGGGTTCAGAATTTGGAATGGGAAGGGAGCGGTGAATGATCTGTGGTTCGGAATTGGGGATTGGAAATGAATTGGGAGTCTATACGGGACAATCGGTTTGTTGTACTGACGCTTGCTCCTGGTGTCAAGATTGAGAGGAGGAGTATAAACGCTAATCTCTCAATGACTTAATCAAGCAGTGACTGAGCCAAGCAGTGACTTAATCTCTCAAAGACTGAGTCAAGACTACAGATAGAACCTCCAAACCAACGCGCTGTTCCAGGTTCTGCAATTCCAAATTCCCTACGGATGACTCTATGGCTACGATTCTTCGAGATTTAAGCTATCGCTATCAATGGCTGTACGATGGCATCAGTCGTCTGGCGGCTTTAACGGTGGGCGGAGAGGCACGGTTTCGGCAGTTGGCACTGGAAGGACTGTCGATCGATCCAGCAATGCAGATTCTCGATTTGTGCTGTGGCAGCGGTCAGGCAACTCGGTACCTCGTGCGGCGATTAGCCCAATCGGGCAAGGGCTTCGCATCGAACCCTGTGGTCGGGCTGGATGCTTCACCTCTGTCGATTCAGCGATCGCAGAAAAATGTACCCGAAGCAGCGTTTGTCGAAGGCTGGGCAGAAGCGATGCCGTTTGAGGCGGAACAGTTTGACCTGGTGCATACCAGCGCAGCCCTGCACGAAATGAAGCTTGATCAGCTCCGCCAGATTTTGCGAGAAGTACATCGCGTTCTCAAGCCGGGCGGCGTGTTTACCCTGATTGATTTTCATCAGCCGACCAATCCGATTTTTACGCCGGGGCTTTATGGCTTTTTCTGGCTGTTTGAAACCGAAACGGCGTGGGAGCTTCTAAAAACAAACCTGGTCAGCGAACTCGAAGCGGCAGGATTTTTAAATCCTCAGCAAACTCTACTGGCGGGCGGCAGCTTGCAGCGGATTCAGGCACTTAAAAAGCAAGATGATCAGGAGAAAAACGAATGCAAAACACCGCAGAATATGTCTGTGCCTATTGTGGAGAACCAAGCCTGACGTTTATCGATTTCAGTGCGGGGTCTACTCAGTCCTACGTGGAGGATTGTCAGGTATGCTGTCGTCCGAACATCTTGTATATCACGATCGACGAAGACACGCTGGAGATTGCGATCGACACTGAATACGAGGGGTAGCCGTAATGCCAATTGTTCTGTTAGGAATGGTGCTGATTCTCACTGTTTTCTTTACTGAAAAAGCAGTCTATTTCCCAGTGGAATTTCTGTTTTCGCTGCGTTTACCGTTCTGGTTTAGTGTGGCGATCGGGTTGCTGTTGGCTGCCTGGTTCCTGGAAGATTAGTTAGATTATTCAAACAGAGCAAAACGAGGAAAAGCAAAGCGAACCCTCAACGCTTCCATCTCAGAAATTAATCTCACAAATTCTCCAATCCCGGAGTTCATTAGAAGTGTCATCCCAATTGATTTTGCTGGTAGAAGACAATCTTACAAATCAAAAAATTATCAGCCAACAGCTAAGATCATTGGGCTATATAGTCGAAATTGCGGCAGACGGTCGCTCTGCGGTTCAGAAAACTGCCCAGAAGCAATACGACATGATTTTGATGGACTGTCAACTGCCCGGTATGGATGGATTTGAAGCGACGATCGCCATCCGGCAGCACGAGCAGATTGCTTTATCCAGTCCCCCATTATCGGGTGGTACAGCGTTAACCCATTCTCAGCCAGCAATCATCATCGCCATGACTGCCAGCAATTTGCCGCGTGACCAGGAACGGGCGATCGCCGCAGGCATGAATGACTATCTTCAGAAGCCAATTCAACGTGTGATGCTGGAAGCTGTTCTGAAACAATGGATGCAACAACTTAAATTGCCAGAGCAACCAGGCTCTAACCCATCCACAGAAGTTCCTCAAACGGATCAAAAGGCAGTTTCCCTGTCGCTGGAGGCATATCTTGACCTACACTACCTGCATCAGCTCTCTGATAACTCTCCAGAGTTTGAGCTTGAGTTGCTGCACGTTTTTCTGAAGGACAGTCACGACCATTTAACGACTTTGCGGCAGGCGATCGATCGGCAAAACTATCGTCTGGCAGAGCAAGCCGCTCATCATTTGAACGGGTCGAGTGCTAATATTGGAGCAAAATCAATCCAATCGGCTGCGGCAGAACTAGAGCAACAGGCTGGCCAACAGCAGTTTAAATCGATCGAGTCTTTGTTAGCCGAAATTGAATCTTCGCTGAATCATATTCAGGAGTATCTAGCTCAGTTTAAAAATGCACTAAGTTAAACAGATTTATACTCTCTTTCGTTTCCGAATTCATGTTTAAGATTCTGGTAATTGATGACGATCCGTTAATCTGTTTGACCGTCAAAAAACTGCTACAGCATGATGGGCATGAGGTGATGACTGCCGCCAATGGCCAGGAAGGCATCGAACAGGCAAAACAGTTTCAGCCTGCCCTGATTATTTGCGACTGGAATATGCCAGCGATGGACGGTCTAGAAGTTTGCCGTCAAATCAAGGCAGAACCTCGTTTAACAACAACTTTTTTTATTCTTTTTACCTCAAGAATGGCGATCGAAGATCGAATTCAGGGATTGAATAATGGAGCGGACGATTTTCTGTCAAAGCCAGTTGATTTTGGTGAGCTAAAAGCAAGGGTTGGGGCTGGGCTGCGGCTGTATCAGCTCAATCAAGATTTACAAACCCAAAAACAGCGCCTTGAAGATGAGCTGAGCGAAGCGGCTGCCTATGTTCGATCGCTCCTACCTGCTC
>NZ_JACJOR010000393.1:0-3005 GCF_014695615.1 Leptolyngbya sp. FACHB-711 | reverse complement strand
GACCCAGACGATCGAACACATAGATATGATCCACCGAAGCGGTCAGAATCCCATTCAAAACCTCTGCCTGGATCTGGGTATGTTGATGCAGGGCTTGTACTTGCTGTTCTGCCTGTTTGCGGTCAGTGACATTAAAAACGGCACAGCTTACCCCCACAATTTGCTGTCCATCCCGCAGGGGTTCTGTCAACAGGTCATACCAATGCTGACGACCGTAAAGGGTTAAAACCACCTCTTGCCGAGCCGATCGCCCAGACTGCATCACCTGCTGTTTATGCCGTGACAGTAATTCTGCTTCAGCCGGAGGAAACAGGTCAGCATCGGTTTTGCCCACCATCTCTTCAGACAGCTTCAACGCCTGGGGGTTATACACCCACTGGTAGCGCAGATCCCGATCCTGATGAAATAAGGCGATCGACGGATTATTTAGAGCGAGCCGAAACCGTTCCTCACTCTCCCGCGTCTTCTTCAAATTTTTTTCAAGCCGCTGTTTTGCCGTCCGGAGTTCTGAACTCAGGGAACTGATAAGCAGTGTAACCAGTACAAATGTCCCATTCTGCACCATACTCCCCAGGTTAGTAACCGCCAGCGAATAAACTGGAGCGATAAAAAAGTAGTTGATGGCGATCGTCGAGAGTGCAGTTGCTATCAAACCTGCGACAATACCACCTGACCAGGCACTAACGGCTACGGCTGCATAAAAGAAGGGAAAGATGGTGGGTTTCAGCAGCGATTGCAGTAGAAACGTGAGCAGCAGTGCCAGTCCAACTGTGGCTAACGGCACAGCATAGGTTTTGAACCAATGTGGTACTTTGGGAACCATCACCTATATCATTTGGCAGAAGTGTTGAAGGTGTTAGCCTACCATAAGAGGGAAGAAATTTCTCTGGCATTCCCCCCAGGATGGATTTAAGGGGCACAGCGTTTACGGATGCGGTTGTGTCGCAACAAATCGATCGACAGCACACCCAAGCTCCAAGAGTGATTACATATAGATAAGAACGCTGCTCATCCGGCGGTATTCATCGGGCGGTATATAGACGCGCTCCCAAAAGAAGGGATGATTAGCACTTCGCGCAACTCTGGAGGAACCGCAAAAGAGACTGGATTAAGGCAGAGCAAAGATTTGAATCAAAATTTGAATAACGATCGCGTTAGCCTGGATGATTCATCAGAAGTTAGAAGAGATACAAGCAAGAGAGATTAAAACTGAATAGAATCAGGTTCTCTAGCACTTTAAACGTCTTTATTTTGCCAGGATAAAGTGTGAAAAAGTGTGAATCGGAATTGCCCTCTAATTTTTATTTACTTCATTCCCTCATTTCTATTGCATTCGCTGTGAGAAAACGGGAAAACCTATCAAAAGAGGCAAAGGAATCCTGTGACTTTTCGCGTAAAGTCATTAACGGTTGTTGCTTAAAGTTTCCGATTTCAGTTGATGTGGTTAATTGTTAAACGATGGATTGAAGGGTCGATGCTGGCAATCGCGATCGGCATTAGTGCAGGAATGCTGCCCGCTCAGGCACAATCTGATCAGCAGGTGCGATCGCTGGTGGAGGCTCTTCGTCTGGCGGCTCCTCAAACGGGTAATGCCAATGACGGGCTTTATAGCGACTGGCAGATTCAGGCACAGAATATTCCCAGATGGTCTGAATCCTGCATTGACAGAACGCTTTCCCCCCAGGAGTTTGAAGCCGATGTAGCAACGGCACGCAGTATTCTGGTTTGTGTGATGCGTGATATTTTGCAGCAGGAGTATCGCAATAGTGGCAACAGTGAGGCGATCGCCGTTCGTCGCGCCGCAGCCTGGTGGATGACGGGTGATTCATCCCGGTATAATGCTGCCGAAACCGCTCCCTATACGCAACGAGTGCTCAGCTTTTATCAGCAGCAGACTGGCACTCCTGCGGCAACCACTCAACCCAACTCAACGGATCAACCTGAGAGCCAAGCTGAAGAACGTCCTGCCCCTCCCCAAAGCCCCCCTTACGATCGCTATATGCAAGCTGGATATGCTGCCGTAGAAGAGAAAAACTACGATGCCGCACTGTTGCATTTTCAACGGGCACTGGATGAACGTCCGAATGACACCTATGCACAACAGGCAATTGAAAATGTGGAACGCTATCGTACTCGGACGGGGCAAGATCAGTCTGAGCAAGAAGGAGCGCAGTAACGCGATGAGGCAATGGATCAAGCAGGGATTGCACCTGACCCTGATGACGATGATGGCTACTCCGGTTGGGATAGGGCTGGGGTATTCTGGGGTTCAAGCAGCCGAAGCCTGGGTTGAAGTGACGACCAATGCGGTTGGCGATCGCTTCCTGATTAATCCAGATTCGATCGAGCGATCGCAAAACACCGTTCGCTATTGGGAATATCGACAGTTCAAGCAGCCCAACAATGCGTTTTTAGCATTTGAAGTCGAGCAACCCGTTTATGGCGTGATGATTTATCGATCGGTAGACTGTACTTCTGGAGTGGAACGCACCCGCCGCCTAGTGATCTTTAATCAGGACAGACAGGCGATTCAGCGAGTCAATTATGACGACAATGGGAGTCTGACGCAGCCCACAGCAGGAAGCAGTGCCGCTCAGGTAATTCGCCACGTCTGCACTCAGCAATAGGTTTTGTCGATATTCACTAATTTCCCAATCAAGATGGGTTAGCTAGTTAACCGTTGTTCTCACACGATTGCAACGCAAATGGTTGTCACGTCACAATACATCGTCACGTCACAATATATCGCCTTTCTTCAATAGATAAAGTACAGGAAAATGAGATCTAAGGGCTGTATCTCTGCACAGCGTCTTCGCCTCCTAATTCTTCCTGTATCTTATCCTGATGAAAAATCCTGGTGAAAACGGGGTCACGATAGTTCTATTAATTCAGGGTTTAATTCAGGGTTAGACGCACTCACCCTATTCAACTGAATCGTAAGATTTCTGTTCTTGTCAGTTTTATCATCGACTGCCTTTTTTGAATCAAGCCAGACAACTTTCAGT
>NZ_JACJOR010000392.1:0-10477 GCF_014695615.1 Leptolyngbya sp. FACHB-711 | reverse complement strand
TACCACCCACCAGTTTTTGCGACACAACCGGTAAAACCAGGCAAGCGAGGTATGATCCTGTATTTTATCTCTTCTCTAAAGTTATGTTTGTTGTCAATGCCCTTTTTGTCACTCTACTCATCGAACCGCTTTTAGCAAATCATACAGGCTTTGAAACTGCTGAAACAGTTTTTCATAGGTTGGTTCCGAAGCTGGATGGATTACCCTTTTGTCGCCTGTCACTTGTTTCAAGATATCCTCCAGTGAAGCTACACCTGCCCCAACGATCGCTAATAATGCTGCACCATAGGCTGCTCCTTCTTCTGCTTGAGGAATGACGAGCTTCATTTGCAGCGCATTTGCCAGGATTTGCAGCCACAGCTCTGATTTAGTACCGCCTCCAGTTGCAATGAAAGTATCTACCGCCGTCAGGGGAACCATGACTTGATGTACTGCCCGTAGGCTGAGTGCCACACCTTCCAACAGAGCGCGGATCAGATCTGACTGACCGTGTGCCAAAGCTAGATTAATCCATGCACCTCTCGCTCCAGGGTCAAGGTAGGGCGATCGTTCTCCAGCCAAGTGGGGGATAAATAAAACCCCTCTCGCCCCAGCAGGCGATCGTTCTGCCAAAGCCATCAGCTCAACATAGTTAGCCTCCGGTGCAAAGATATCGCGATACCAGCGCAAAGAACCCGCAGCAGCTAACGTGACACCCAGCAAATGATAGCTACCATCTGCATGGCAAAACAGATGAATGCGTCCCTGCGGATCGGGAGTTGGCTGGTCAAGCGGCGCAAAAATGACGCCAGAGGTTCCCAGACTGATACTGCCTTGGCGCAAATTCGCTGAAGAGATGCCTAAGCCGATTGCCGCTGCTGCATTATCCCCTCCTCCAGCGACCACAGGCAGTCCTGCAGGCAGTCCGATTTTCTCTGCCAGTTCCGGCTTGAGCCGTCCGCCGATCGCAGTTGACTCAATCACCGCTGGAAACAGATCGACGCTCACCCCCAATGCCTGAAGCACCTCTTCATCCCACTGACGCGTTTCGAGATGCAAGCAGCCTGTTCCTGATGCATCCGAAGGTTCCGTAAACCACTCGCCCGTCAGCACATACCCCAGATAGTCCTTGGGCAGGAGAACTTGCTGAGTCCGAGCATAGGCCTCTGGTTCCTCGCTGCATAGCCAGATAATTTTTGGAAGCTGAAACCCGGTCACAGCAGGATTACCCGTACGCTGAATGAGGGTCGATCGCGGCACAATCGATTCGATCTGGGAAACGGCTTGCTCGGTGCGCTGATCGTTCCACAAAATTGCCGGACGAACCACTTGCCCTTCTGCATCTAGAGCAACCATCCCGTGCATCTGACCGGACAATCCCAACCCGATCACCTGATCTGCCTCGATTTGCTGTGCAACTTCCTTGAGAGCTAACAAGCTAGCAGATGTCCACTCGACCGGATTTTGCTCTGTCCAGCCTGGACGGGGAGACAGCAAAGGGTAGCTGCGCGTCGCCTGAGCCACCACCTTTCCTGATAGATCGATCGCCACGACGCGAACCCCGCTCGTTCCCAGGTCCAAACCTAGCGCTATGTTCCTCATCCCAAAATTCCTTATCAATTAATCGTTTGCCGTTGCCAAAAGCTTCTGTGCTGATTCCTTATCTGTAATGAGTCCGTTAATGAGCTTGCCCTGCAAAGCTGCCCGAATCGCTTCTATCCTCTCCGAATCACCTGCTACGCCAATTACCAGCTTTTGAGTAGGCTGTTCTAGCGGTACACTGGCAACGCGACTGTTCGTTGCTCCTTCAATCAGCATTCCTTCACGATCGTATGCCCAGCCTGCAATTTCACCCACGGCTCCAGCCTCGACTAACTCTGTCACTTCTGCATCATTAATAAATCCATCCCGATGCAGGGGGCAGTCCCAGCCAATTTGACCGATACCAACAAAGGTTGCTTTTGCCTGCTCTGCCAGAGCTTTGATTGTGAGAAACGATCGCTGCGTCTGGAGTAGCTGTCGTTCTTCTACGCTGGTGGCAATCACCGGAGTTGGAACGGGGTATGCTTGAGAGCCAACGCGATCGGATAAATGCATCACCACTTCATGCCGACCTGCATGACCGTAATGAGACAAATTGCCAACGATCGAAATGACCTTGTGCTGGGGCTGGTTCATGGGCGAAATCTGCTCCACCACTGATCGAAGCATTCGTCCAGAGGAAAACGCAAGGATGAGCGGCGTGCGTGTCATCAGGTAGTTTTCCAGATGGGTCGCCGCACAGATGCTAATGCCGTTCCGTGGATCAGTTGTTGTAGGAACGACTTCGCAAACGGCAAGTCCCCATCGATCGCGCAAAGCTTCTGCCAGGGCAATACAGTTGCTGAGCGGGTAATCGAGCCGAAATTTGATCAGCCGTTCACTCACAGCTAAAGCAACCATACGCTGTGCGGCCTGTCGAGAGATTTGTAACTTGATCGCAATCTCATCCTGAGTATTTCCGGCAATGTAATAGAGCCATGCAGCGTGGGCAGCAAGGTCAAGTTTTCGATCGCGGCGAATTGAGGAGAAGTCGTTCATGGCGGATAAAGGGGGAGAAAGAAAATTCAGAATGAAAAGCAGCGCGATGACTATTGTTCATCGAAATCACGACAAATTAATCATCTGAAACTTGTCAGCGAAAGAACAGCCTTCATCAACACCGTTTCGCTAAAAACCCCACCAAATCTTCATCTTTTTGAGCATTTACCTAAGGACTGAGAAAATGCTCAATTCTTGGATGAAGCCATGCTACTGCCCACCGGTGATCTCTAGATTGAAGCCTGTAATATAGGTTGCTTCCTCGCTCATCAAGAAAGCAACTCCACTAGCGACCTCTTCCAGGCTGCCCAATCGCCGCATCGGTACGGACTGAATCATCTGCTGCTCTACGACTTTTGGATCGGTGTCAAAATACTGCGAACCAACTGCCGCTTGGAGTTCCGTTTGCCTCGTCCACATATAGCCAGGTCCGATCAGGGCAGGCGATAGCGCATTAACACGAATCTTATGGAGAGCCAAATCCTTGGCTGCTGTTTGTGTCATCCCAATCACCGCAAACTTTGATGCACCATAGGCCAGCATATTCGCCGGACCGACTACGCCTGCATAGCTCGCAGTATTAACGATCGCACCACCACCCTGCTGTTTAAGACAAGTTGCAGCAGTTTTAAGCACATGAAATACTCCAACGACATTAATCTCAATTACTTTCCGAAAATCATCTTCTGGATAATTATCGGTCGTTGCAAATGCCCCTTGATAGCCTGCGTTGTTAAATACATAATCAATATGCCCAAACTGGTTGATTGCCCGATCGAAGGTTGCTTTGACTTCATCAACATTTGTGACATCACAGCGTAGTGAGGCGATCGGCACTTTGTAGTTTGCCAACTCTGCAGCAACTTCTGCCTGCTTCGTTTCATTTAAGTCCAGTAGGATGATTCCCGCGCCGCTGCTCGCAAAGCGATGATCCACTGCCCGCCCAAAGTCACCTGCACCGCCTGTAATCAAAATTGTTTTATCAGTGAAAGAATAGGTGGCTGTCCCCGCTTGAGTTGCCATTGATTTGTATCCTTTTGTAGATAAGCTTTGAGTTGTTTTTTGAGAGGATTAGCTCAATTGCATGACCCTGGTTTGCTGCGTAATGAGGTGGATTACAAAGTAATGCAGCAGAAGTGCAACAGAGGCTGAAATGATTCGAGGATAAGCAAACGCTACTTTAGCTGTCTTCGAATATGTATCAGGTTCATCAATAAATGTTGCAACTTCCCTCTTTTCCTCTCAGGCTTCTGTGAAAGCCATCTATATTCTTATTATTGAGCATCTGCTCGAACTCTGAGTATTAAATCAAGATAAATCAACAATCTTTCGCCAAGGAGTTAATGCGATGCGAGTACCCCGCTTCGCCAAGCTATTTTTTGCGATGTGCGTCGGTTTTTTCCTGGTGCAGCTTCATGCCTGCTCACCCCAACAGTCCAACCAGGCAAGCGGTGGTGGCGGCGGCGAACAAGCGACCCTGACGATCGCCACGGTCAATAACGCCGACATGGTGGTGATGCAAAGGCTATCGAACCAGTTTGAAAAAGACAACCCAAATATCGACTTGAATTGGGTGGTGCTGGAGGAAAATGTCCTGCGGCAGCGCGTCACCAACGACATTGCCAATAAGGGCGGACAATTTGACGTGATGACGATCGGCACCTACGAAGCTCCAATTTGGGGTAAGCAGGACTGGCTGAGGCCGCTGGAAAATCTTTCGGCGGACTATGATGTGAACGATATTTTGAAGCCAATTCGAGATGCACTGTCGGTAGACGGCAGGCTCTATGCACTGCCCTTCTACGGCGAGAGTTCGATGCTCTACTACCGTAAGGATCTGTTCCAGCAAGCAGGCATCACGGTTCCGGAACAGCCAACCTACACCCAGATTAAGGAATGGGCAGCTAGGCTGCACAACCCGAATGCGGGTGTGTATGGCATTTGTCTACGAGGCAAGCCAGGTTGGGGTGAGAATACGGCCTTTGTTACCACGATGGCGAACGCTTATGGCGCAAAGTGGTTTGATGCAAATTGGAATCCGCAGCTGACTAGCCCAGAATGGAAGGCAGCAGTGAATGACTATGTGTCGATGCTGAAGCAGTACGGTCCTCCAGGAGCAAGCTCAAACGGCTTTAATGAAAACCTGGCTCTGTTCTCCACCGGCAAGTGCGGCATGTGGGTGGATGCAACGGTGGCGGCTGGTTTGTTGTCGAACCCGCAGGAATCTCAGGTGGCAGACACAGTGGGCTTTGCACGCGCGCCGATTCAAGCGACGGGCAATGGTTCAAACTGGCTATGGGCGTGGTCATTGGGAATTCCCAGTTCGTCTAAGTCACCGGAGGCAGCTCAGCAATTTATCGAGTGGGCAACTTCGAAGGAATACGTTCAGCTTGTTGCACAGGAAAATGGTTGGGTTGCTGTTCCGCCGGGAACTCGCGCTTCTACCTACGCCAATGCGGAGTACAAGAAAGCCGCTCCCTTTGCGGATACCGTGCTGAAGTCGATTGAATCTGCTCAGCCGGGACCGACTGCCACTAAACCTTATACAGGCATCCAGTTTGTGGGAATTCCTGAATTCCAGGCGATCGGGACTCAGGTCGGTCAAACGCTGGCGTCAGCTCTCACGGGTCAGGTGTCGGTAGACCAGGCGTTGCAGCAAGCACAGTCCTCTACAACGAATGCGATGAAGAGTGCAGGCTACCTCAAGTAAAGCTGGCAGCCGCGAGGGTGATTTGAGCAGGACAAAAATTAGGCTACTTGCTTGAGATTGCCCTCAAAGCAGCTGGTGCTGTGGTGATAGGTATAAGGGTGGGTTTCAAACCTGCCCCTACAAGATCCATGACTCACCTCATGGATACGAATTCTGCTTCAACAAATTGTTTTGAGATTCATCTCTATATCCATTCACATTTATGTCTTCACTGACATTTCAACCCAATCCGCAAGCTGGACCCAAAGGCCGATCGCGCCGATTACCCAATACGTCTTTGCTGACTGGACCATCGATCATTGCTTTACTGCTATGGATGATTGTGCCGCTCGTGATGACGGTATGGTTTTCGTTTCAGCGATATAACCTGATTAATCCGGCTCTGCGCGGCTTTGCCGGGTTTTCTAACTATATGCGCCTGCTCAGCGACGGATCGCTCTGGTCTTCGATCGGCGTCACGCTCATTCTGGTCGGCTCGGTGCTGGTGATTACGATCGGCTTCGGAATACTGCTGGCAGTCCTGTTTAACGAAGAGTTTTGGGGACGCGGGGTTGCCCGAATCCTTGCAATTAGCCCTTTCTTTGTCATGCCAACCGTGAGTGCGCTGATCTGGAAAAATCTGCTGATGCACCCGGTCAACGGTCTGTTTGCCTTTTTTACTCGCTCACTGGGACTGGGGGCAATCGACTGGTTCGCGCAGTATCCGCTCCTGTCAGTCATTTTGATTGTGTCGTGGGAGTGGCTGCCGTTTGCGCTGCTGATTTTGCTGACAGCGATTCAGTCTCTCGATCAAGAGCAGGTCGAAGCGGCTCGGATGGATGGGGCAAAGGCGATCGCTACGTTTCGGTTTGTCACGCTGCCGCACCTGAGTCGAGCAATTGCCGTGGTTGCCATGATTGAAACCATCTTCCTGCTGACCATCTTTGCGGAAATCTTTGTAACGACGGCAGGGGGACCAGGACTGGCGACAACGAACCTGGCCTATCTCATCTACATTCGGGCACTGCTCGACTTTGATGTGGGCGGTGCGTCGGCAGGCGGTTTAATTGCGGTCGTGCTGGCGAATATTGTGGCAATTTTCCTGATGCGTCTCGTCGCGAAGAATCTGGACACCTGAACTCTAGAGCGAATTCACTGGAAATCAAAATGGCAACTCAATCCGATCGTCGGCTCTATCGCAAAATATGGCTTTCGCTGCTGGGCTGGGCAGCCGGAATCCTGCTGTTTTTCCCCGTCTTTTGGATGTTTTTGACCAGCTTTAAACCTGAAGTCGAGGCGGTTTCAGCCGTGCCGCAGCTCTTCTTTCAGCCAACGCTGGAAAACTACGCCACCATTCAGGAACGGGCAAACTACTTCAACTTTGCGATGAACAGTATCGTCATCTCAGTCGGCTCGACGCTGCTGGTGCTGCTGTTGGGCGTTCCGGCGGCATACGCGATGGCATTCTTTCCCACTAAGCGAACTAAAAGTACACTGCTGTGGATGCTGTCTACTAAAATGCTGCCTTCTGTAGGCGTTCTGGTTCCGATTTATATTTTGTTTCGCAACTCTAATTTGCTCGATACACGCATTGGTTTGATTTTGATCTATACGCTGATTAATCTACCGATCGCCGTTTGGATGATTTACACCTTCTTCAGAGACGTTCCGAAAGAAATCCTTGAAGCGGGTCGGATGGATGGGGCAAAAACTCGTCAAGAGTTATTTCACGTCCTGTTACCGCTTTCTCTCCCCGGCATTGCTTCTACTGCTCTCCTCTGCATCATCCTGTCCTGGAACGAGGCATTCTGGAGCATCAACTTAACCACGACCAACGCAACACCCCTGACTGCTTTTATCGCCTCCTTTTCCAGTCCACAGGGTTTGTTCTGGGCAAAGCTTTCTGCCGCCTCTTCACTGGCGATCGCCCCCATTCTGATTTTTGGTTGGATGAGTCAGCGTCAGCTTGTCCGAGGTCTCACGTTCGGCGCAGTTAAGTAAACGTCCGCTCAACCCTATTCCCTTGTACTTTTACTTCACCAACCTGTCCGTAAGGAGAAACTATGGCATCCGTCACGCTCAGAAACATTCGCAAACGCTATAGCGATACAGAAGTCATTAAAGGCATCGACTTAGACATCAACGATCGTGAATTTGTGGTTTTTGTTGGTCCGTCAGGTTGCGGGAAGTCAACCCTGATGCGAATGATTGCCGGACTGGAAGACATCACCTCAGGCGATTTATTGATTGACAGCAAACGCTCCAACGACATTCCCGCAGCCGATCGCGGATTGGCAATGGTATTCCAAACCTACGCGCTTTACCCCCATATGACTGTTGCTGAAAATATGGCGTTCAGTTTGCGGTTAGCAGGGGTTCCCAAAGCACAGCGGCTACAGCGGGCGCGAGAGGTAGCAAGAATCCTTCAGCTTGAGCCGTTGCTCAATCGCAAACCCAGAGAACTCTCTGGCGGACAGCGACAGCGTGTGGCGATCGGACGGGCACTGGTCCGCAGTCCGAAGGTCTTTTTGTTTGATGAACCGTTGTCAAACCTGGATGCTGCGCTGCGGGTGCAAATGCGGATTGAATTAGCCCGCCTGCATGACAGCCTGCAAGCAACAATGATTTATGTAACGCACGACCAGATCGAGGCAATGACTCTGGCAGACAAGATTGTCGTGCTGCAAGCTGGCGTGATTGAGCAGGTGGGATCGCCACTCGAACTCTATCACCATCCCCGCAATTTGTTTGTTGCTGGATTCATTGGTTCACCCAAGATGAATTTCCTGTCTGCGACAGTGACTGGCATCAGTGAGTTTGAAGGCGTGACGATAACGCTGAAGAATCGAACGGCAATTACCCTTCCAGTGCATGCGGGAGGGGTGAAAATTGGTGATGCTGTGACGCTGGGAGTTCGTCCAGAACATTTGCAGCTCGTTGGTTTACATCAGACAGATCATCATGGAGCCAGTTCCCGCACCATTCAGGGAGAAGTGCTTGTTGCAGAGCACTTGGGCGGTGAAACTTATCTCTACTTACAGATGGAGGGTGGCGAAAGCTTGATGGTGAAAGCGGACGGCAACAATCGCAGCAATCTACACGATCGCGTTTCCGTTCAAATCGATCGAGATACCTGTCATTTGTTCAATTTAGAGGGAGTGACGCTTCCTCCGCTCCAGCATTCGGCAGTTCCTCAAAGCGTTTAATCCTCAAGGTTCCCTCTCGCGGCAATTTTTTGGGGAACCTTTTGTAATGAAGGCTTCAAAGTTCCGGCGTTGCTGAATCGAAGAATGAAGCCAAAAATTGATATCCTGTATTGCCCCCGTAGTTCTCTTTCTGCCCCACGTTTGGGGGACTTCCGAACTGATGAACGAGCACAGCTTCTGCCGGGTTGGGAGGCTAGGGGGGCGAATCATACGCTATTCAGCAACGCCGCAGTTCGTTAGGAGCGGGGGCAAAGTGAAGAATGAAAGGGGCAATGTAGCATTGCAAATACTTTTCAAGCATTCTCTAATTTACGTTTGACAACATTATTCCTGCATTAATCGAAAATAAGGAATTATGAATCTCCAAACTCATGCTCCAGTTCAGCTAACAGAAGCTACTTTATTCCATCTCTCTCCTGAGATTCGCATTCCTCAGTACGATCGCCACACCATTACTCCGGGGATTGTGCATATTGGTGTCGGTGGATTTCATCGGGCGCATCAGGCTGTTTATCTGGACGACTATTTTCATCAAAGCGACGATAAACAGTGGGGAATTGTGGGCGTCGGGCTGCTGGAATGGGACAAGCGGATGCGGGATGCGCTGCAATCGCAGGACTGTCTCTATACGCTCGTAGAACGTTCGGCAGCAAGCGATCGGGCAAGAATAATTGGCTCAATTGGCAAGTATCTTTATGCCCCAGATAATCGTCAGGCAGTAGTCGATGCAATGGCGGCACCAGAGTGCAAAATCGTCACGCTCACTGTTACCGAGGCAGGCTATTACTACATCGAAGGCAGCGGTGAACTGGATGTAAACCATCCCACGATACAGTATGATTTGCAGCATCCCGAGCAGCCGATCGGTGCCTTCGGATTTCTGATTGCAGCACTCGATCGCCGTCGTCAAGCCGGATTGCCGCCCTTCACCATCCTGTCCTGCGATAACATCCAGGGCAACGGGAATGTGACTCGTAAAATGGTGACCGCTTATGCTGAACTAGCGAACCCCAGCTTAGCTGCCTGGATTCAAGAAAACGTCAGCTTCCCCAACAGCATGGTGGATCGCATTACGCCTGCCACGACGGATGCCGATCGTGCGATGGTTGCCGAGCAGCTTGGCATTCAGGACGGCTTCCCGGTCGTGACAGAACCGTTTATTCAGTGGGTGATCGAAGATAATTTTTGTGCCGGAAGACCTGCTTGGGAAACGGTAGGTGTCCAGTTTACCAACGATGTACATTCCTACGAAAAAATCAAGATTCGCTTGCTTAATGCCAGCCATTTGCTGATTGGTTATTTAGGTGAGCTGGCAGGCTATCGCTATGTGCATGAAGTCATGGCAGACCCACTGTTTCGTCGGGCAGTTGAACAACTAATGGAGGAAACGACCTCAACATTGAAACCCGTTCCCGGTATGGAGCTAACTGCCTATAAGCAAACTCTCATCGAGCGATTCTCGAATCCCAGAATGCCAGACCAGCTTCCCCGCCTTTGTCTCAACGGAGCCGCCAAAATGCCGAAATTTGTCCTGGGAACGGTGCGCGATCGGCTTCAGCAATCCGCTTCTGTGAACTATCTGGGTTTAGTCGTTGCGGCTTGGTGTCGCTATCTTCAAGGCACGGACGATCAGGGACGCAAGATTGTGATTGATGACCCGATGGCAGAGATTCTCACCGACCGGGCACAAAGTTCAGACGCCCCGCGATCAATCCTGCGCCTGACTGAAATCTTTGGCGAAGATCTATCCCAGGCTCAGGAATTTGTGGAGGTAGTCACCGCTCATTTCCACAGTCTGCGCGATCGGGGAGCAAAAGCAACGCTGGCAGATTTAGCTTAGCCTCGAAGCTTATTTTGCAGTTGATGCACGCCTGTGTCAATCCGTTGCACCATGCGTTCTGAAAATTCGGCGATCGTCGCAGCATCGACTTGCGTTAAGCCCTTTTTGCCGTCCCGTCAAATTTTGGGTTCTGTCGCAAGAATTTTTAACGCTGAATAACCTACATCATTCGCTCTGTTTTAT
>NZ_JACJOR010000391.1:0-13504 GCF_014695615.1 Leptolyngbya sp. FACHB-711 | reverse complement strand
CCTCACCGTCAGCGGTCAGCTTGAAGCAGAAATCATGGCAATGGCGTTCACCAATGTATATACGTTTGGTCCAACCTTCCGTGCTGAAAACTCAAACACTTCGCGTCACTTAGCAGAGTTCTGGATGGTGGAGCCGGAAATGGCTTTTTGTGATCTCATCGATAACATGGATCTTGCCGAAGCCTTCCTCAAACATATCTTTCGCTATGTGCTGGAGCATTGCCCTGAAGATATGGAATTCTTTAACCAGCGCATTGATAATTCTGTTCTCGCTACTGCTGACAATATTATCAACAATGAATTTGAACGCATTACTTATACGGATGCGATCGCGCTGCTGGAAAAAGCCGACCGCAAGTTTGAATTCCCCGTTTCCTGGAGTTTAGATTTGCAGTCCGAACACGAACGCTATCTCGCCGAAGACCTGTTCAAAAAGCCCGTGATTGTCACCGACTATCCGGCACAAATCAAAGCCTTTTATATGCGTCTCAGCGACGACGAAAAAACGGTGCGGGCAATGGATATCCTCGCGCCTAAAATCGGTGAGATCGTGGGCGGTTCGCAGCGGGAAGAACGGCTTGAAGTGCTTCAGCGTCGAATTCAGCAGCTTGGTCTACCCGAAGAAGAACTCTGGTGGTATCTCGATCTGCGGCGATTTGGTACGGTTCCCCATGCGGGCTTTGGCTTGGGGTTTGAGCGGGTGGTGCAGTTCATGACGGGCATGACGAATATTCGAGACGTGATTCCGTTCCCGCGTACGCCGCTCAATGCTGAGTTTTAGGAACGGTTGCAAAGCTGGAGTTATCATCCGAGCCGCTCCTTCTAAACCCCGATCGCCCTATCAATCATCCCTTATCTAATCAATCATCGGTGTAAAAGGCAGACGGCTATACATCCCCAGCGGATCGTTGAGCGATCGCAGCGTATCCCAGTCCTCACGAATTTCCTGCACTTTGACGCTGAGCGGATCCGTCAGGGTTTCGGCGGGGGGCAGAACGTGGGTGAGAAGGCGGCTGCTGAACTGAGACAAAACCCGCTCCTCAAACGATCGCTGGCGCGGGTATTCCTCAGTCTGCCAGTCGTCGCCCAGTTTAGCTTCCTTAGCGGCTGCCTGGATTGCGTCCTCGATACCGCCAATTTCATCGACCAAGCCAATTCGCTTGGCTTCCGCTCCCGACCAGACTCGACCCTGGGCAATTTCCGCCACGCGCTGCTTGGGTAGCGATCGAGACGTGGAAACCAGCGTGATAAAGCGATCGTAGAGGCGATTGACCACTCCCTGCAAAATTCGCAGCTCTTCCGGGGTTTTGGGGCGGGCGATCGTGTCTAGATCAGCGAGGCGGCCGGTCTTGACAGTATCCCAGGTAATGCCGTTCGCGTTGGCAATTTTTTGGAAGTTGGGCAGCACCCCAAACACGCCGATCGATCCCGTCACCGTGGTGGGCGAAGCAAAAATCCGGTTAGCATTGGTCGCGATCTGGTAACCGCCCGATGCTGCATAGCTGCCCATCGACACAACCACAGGCTTCTCTTTTTTCAGCAGCAGTACTTCTCTGGCAATCAAATCCGAAGCCGTTGCGCTGCCGCCCGGACTGTTGATTCGCAGCACGACTGCTTTGATGTCATCATCCTGCCGAATGTCTCGCAGGGTTGAAGCCAGCCGATCGCCCCCGATTGTCCCCGGACCGCCGCGACCACTGACAATATTGCCCTCAGCGTAAACAACTGCAATTCTGTCGCCCTGCTGCTTTTCGTCTCCAACCGTTGCTTCGGCGTACTCTTCAATGTCAATTTGGCGGAAGGAATCTTGATCCTTTTCGCCTGTGATTTTATGCAGTTCGGCGGTCACTTCGTCATCGTAGGCAAGGCGATCGACCAGCTTAGCTGTCTGCGCTTGTTCCGGTAGCAAAATGCCCTGCTGATCGGCAATCTTCTGAAGCTGCTGCGGGGTTACTTTGCGGCTCTTTGCGGTGGTCGTCAGAAACTCGCTCCACAGGTCTGCCAGCAGCTTTTGGGTTTCTACCCGGTTTTCAGGGCTGATCGCACTTCGCACAAACGGTTCAACGGCTGATTTAAATTTTCCGGCTCGAAGCGGCTGCACGCCAATGCCGTATTTTTGCAGCGCGCCGCCGTAGAGGGTCGTCTCGAAGTTAAACCCATTGATCCCTAGCTGTCCTGACGGATTCAGCAAAATGGTATTTGCCACCGATGCCAGATAATAGCCGCGCTCTGACCAGCCCGTATCGTCATACGCCACGATCGGCTTTCCGGCATCGCGAAATTTCTGGAGTGCCTGCCGGACTTCTCGCAGCGTGGCATAGCCCGAACCCAGCCCTGCCGAGGAAACATCGCCCGACAAATAAATTCCGGCAATGCGATCGTCTTGGGCAGCTCGCTCGATCGTCGTCAGCACAGTTCGGAGCGGAAGGGTTTGGGGCGATCGATTGCCGGAGAGTGCTTCGCTGAGAACATTGCCTTCATCGCTCTGCCCATCGCTGATCGGCTGAGATAAATTGAGCGTCAGCATGGAGCTATTCTCAACCTCAGGGGCAGTATCCCGCGGAAAAAAAGCTACCGCAAACAGCAGAGCCGCCAAACCGCCCACGCTCATCGCAGAGAAAAGAACCAGTCCAACGATCGTAGCCAGGATTTGTTTGAGAAAATCGCGCATTATGAAGTGAGGAGTCGGGGTTGCACCGAAGCAGCAGGAATCAGAAAAAAGCAAATAATTCTGTGAAGCTTCAGTTCTACTGTACTCCGTCCCTCTAGCGATGCAAAGCTGTTTCTCCGGCAGGTAATGAGCTTGATCTTTAACTCCTGCTTGATCAAGAGGTTCTTTCTAGCTCTGCCTTCATCCGCTCCAGGGTCATGTGCATCTGGTCAAACATCTGCTGCGGCGTCACACCAAACTGACCCAGCTGGGTTTTGAGCTGCTCAACCGTCATCTGCGCCATGAAGTCTTCTGATAGCTCGAACCGCTTCATAAACACACGATAGCGGTCCATCATTTCTTCCATTTTTTCGATGTAAATTTTTTTGCCCTCACGATCGAACTTGCCATAGTCTGATCCCAGTCGCATGAGCGATTGGTAGTCCTCAAACAGGTTTCTGGCTTCCTGCTGAACAATTTCAGAATCAAAAAATCCCATCGCTTCCCTTCACCGTTTTACGAGTTTGTTAAACGAATTGTTCAATGTCACGATCGTGCTCATCATGCCGCTTCACGACCGGCAGCCTTAAATGAGTTTGAACAATGCTTCTTTCTCTTTCGATTAATCTCATTTTACTGGAGCCGTCTGCTGGAAAAGAGATCGGATCTCTCTACCTATCTTTATTGATTCCTGTAAGCAAAGTTATTCCTATCGGCAAAGTTGTTTATGAATATTTTGTGAGGGGATGGTTCTGCGATCGGCAGAAAATTGACGCAAAGAAAAAGGGAACCAACTTGGCTCCCCCACTAAGGATTTCTGAAAGATGGATTAAGAAACTAGAGGATAAGAACGAATTACATCAGACCAAGCTGAGACAGGATACCCTGACCGGTGAGGAACTCAGTTGCGACTCCGATGACAAAACCCAGCATTGCCAGACGACCATTCCAGGTTTCAGCAAACTGGGTAAAACCAAACTTAGACTGTTGACTTTCCATAACGGCTCAAACCTCACTTAGGATCAACCTTGGTGTAGATAAACTTAACATAAATTCAAAAAAATTTGCAACTCTTAACAGAAATGAGATTGCCGCTTCCTATTTAAAGATGCTGAAGGGTGACGATCGTGCCCTACTGATGACTGAGTTTTGATGCGGCTCGATCTATTTCTCTTGCATCATCTATTTCCCTTGCGTCAACAACTGTAGGCATATGAGTCTAAGCGAGCTTCGAGTTTTGCAGCTCCCTAAATCCCCCAAAACTGGGGGACTTTGAACCTTGCCACTCCTATCGAAACGGTTGCCATCCCTGCTCTGCATACCCAAAACTAAATCGATCGGGGTGCAGAATTTCTGCCAGAATCTCCAGCGAGTCTACGAGGCGTGGTCCCGGACGGTTGAAATACTGATTGCCATCTGTGATGTAAACGCGATCGTTTTTCACTGCCCGTAGCCCAGCCCAGTCGGGATGCTGCTGCAAAATTTTGGCTTCCTGCTTGGTGCGCTCCAGATCAAAACCACAGGGCATGATCACGATCGCCTCAGGATTTGCCTGAATCAAATCATGCCATTGCAGCCAGGGCGAATGGTGTCCGACGGTTCCAAAAAGCGATCGTCCGCCTGCCAGTTCCACCAGCTCTGGAATCCAGTTGCCTGCTGCCATCAAGGGTTCGATCCATTCGATACAGGCAATCGTTGGTCGTTCTTTTTCGGTGAGCGATCGTGTTTTTTCAGTACAGCGATCGATTCGCTGCTGTAGCGATGCCGTTAATCCTGCCGCCGAAATGCCAAAGGCTGCCGCTACGCGATCGAGGTCTGTCCAGAGTTCCGAGAGCTGATTGGGCTGAAGGGAAATAATTTGCGGCTGACTGCTCATCAGGGTTCCAGCGGCTTGCTCCACATCTGCCAAACTGACCGCACAAACTTCGCACTGCGCCTGCGTCAAAATGTGCGTTGGCTGGAGCTGTTCTAGGACTTCGGTTTTGACGCGATACACGCTCAAAGCAGACTGGAGTAGATCGGTGACGCGATCGTGGATTTCCTGGCTCGTTCCTTCGGGATTAAATTTCGGCTCGGTACAGACGGGCAAATCTTTCACCTGCGGCGGATAGTCGCACTCATGCGATCGGCCCACCAGAGCATCGGTGAGTCCTAACCGGTGAACAATTTCCGTTGCGCTAGGAATGAGGGAAACAATACGAAGCATGAAAATAAAATGTGATAAAAGTTGTCCGGAGGTCGTGTAACTCGTCCTTTGCTTCTAAAGATTACATGAAGTGAAAAGATAACGTGAATCAAACCGCAATAATCAAATTGATTGGAACTTCTAAGGCGTGAGGGGCATCGATTCAACCACATAAGCAAGGCAGCTAGAAGCAATGCGTCAAGCCGTATTATTCCTTTCAAGATTTTTATTTAGCCTCTGGATTGTACTAATTAGCGCGTTTCTGCTGCTGCTCTTGCAGAATGCGCCAAGCGTGCCCAATACTCCTTTTGCCAGTCTGTCGATTCGCACCGAGCAAAACAGTACCGTTCGCTTACCCAATCGGATCTTTACCTGTACAGAAACTGGGCAGCAATTCCAGTGTCAGACAGAACTTCAAGACCGTTTGCTAGCCCTCCGCCTGACTAAAGGAAAGGACTATAAATACGATTTCAGCAATTGTCGTGCTGAGTATGGCGGGCGATCGGTTGAGTGCAAGGACACAGGGCTAAATTATGCCCCTATCCTGGCACAGATGTATGAAATCAAGAACCTGGGATTGAGTTCTCAGCAAATTCAGGCAATTCGGCAAGAGTACTGGAGCATGAATATGCTGGTGCGGTTGGGTGAACTCCGCCTGCTGTGGATTAGCACTGGACTCTCACTGGCAGCCGGGATCAGTGCTGCTCTCTTCACCTGGTTCCACCCTGGCAATCTGAGCAAGAGCTTTGCTAGCTTTGCCTGCGGCATTGGAATGTATCAATTAATCGGAAGTTGGCTGGGGCGAGTTCCTTACACGCTTGTGACCCCTTATGGATTTACCCCGGAGAGCTGGGGCTCGGTTGTGAGTGGAAGCGCGATCGTGACTGGCGTGATCACAATGTTGACCACTGCGCTTTTACTCTGGAGCAGCTTGAATCGTTTCAGTAAGAGCCTGCTTAGCATTAGCACCAGTGCAGCAATTTTTAGCCTTTGCTGGTGGTCGCTGACCTGGAATTCTAATCACCTACTAAGTCTCCTGGGTTTAGCCGACATGTTTTCGCAGCAGGGATACTCGTATCTGATCATGCAGATTGTTCAGGTTGTTTCAATCCTTCTGGCAGTTGCCGCCGCGATTTTGCTCTGGCTCCGCACCAATCAATCGATTCAGAGGTTTCTTTGTCTGGGCTGTGGCTTTGGCGCGATCGCTCTAGCGACAAATTTGCTTCTATCTCTGCTCCTGGGGCTGGGATATGTAGATTAGTCGTACCCGTCGATCGCATGAGGAGCTGGGTGTTCGGGGAATGCCAAACCTGTTGCACCATCCAGGAACACTGCAAGAAAAAGACTGAGCAGAAATCCTACTCAGTCCGTTGCTTCACTTCTCTACTAACGTTTCTCTCAAGGCGTTTCTCTAAAGGAACACCAGCCAGGAGATTCAATTAAGCATCGTTCAGCGCGGCGATACCGGGCAACACTTTGCCTTCCAGCAGTTCCAGGCTAGCTCCACCCCCTGTGGAAATGTGGCTCATCTGGTCTGCCAAGCCGACTTTCTCGACTGCTGCTACTGAATCTCCACCACCAACGATCGTGCTGGCTCCCTTTCCGGTCAGGGTCGCTAGGCTCTTTGCGACTGCCTCTGTGCCCTTGGCGAACTTGTCGAACTCAAACACGCCCATTGGACCATTCCAGATCACGGTCTTGCAGTCTGCCAGAGCGGATTCAAACTGCTTGATCGAGTCGGGACCAATATCCAGACCCATCCAGCCATCGGGAATGTTGCTGATGCTGACGGTTTGGGCATTGGCATCGGGGGCAAAGTTATCGGCAACGACGACATCAGTGGGCAGCACCAACTCAACGCCTCTTTCCTTTGCTTTGGCTTCCAGCTTTTGTGCCAGTTCTACATACTCATCTTCAACCAGGGATTTGCCGACGCTCAAGCCGCGTGCCCTATAGAACGTGAAGATCATGCCGCCGCCGATTAGCAGCTTGTCTACTTTCTCTAGCAGGGTTTCAATCACAGTGATTTTGCTAGAAACCTTGGAACCACCGATGATAGCTGCTAGAGGACGCTGAGGTTCTTCGATCGCGCCCTGCAAATACTGCAATTCTTTTTCGATCAGAAAACCTGCAACGCTGGGGTTGAGGTAGTGAGTCACGCCTTCGGTGGAAGCATGGGCGCGGTGCGCAGTTCCAAAAGCGTCGTTTACATAGAGATCGGCAACGGATGCCAGCTTTTGAGAAAATTCGGGATTGTTCTTTTCTTCTTCAGCATAAAAGCGAACGTTTTCCAGCAGGGCGACATCGCCGTCTTTCATGCCTGCGATCGTGCTAGCTACCGCATCGCCAATACAGTCATCGCACTTGGTCACGGGCTGACCCAGCAACTCAGATAAACGAGTGGCAACCGGGGTGAGCCGCATACTGTCTACGACTTTGCCCTTGGGACGACCAAAGTGGCTGGCAAGAATTACCTTTGCCCCGTTAGAGGTGAGATATTGAATGGTCGGGAGCGCGGCACGAATCCGAGTGTCATCTGTAATCTTGCCCTGCTCATCCAGAGGCACGTTGAAGTCAACTCGTACAAAAACGCGCTTTCCTGATAAATCCGCAGCAGATAAACTATTCAGAGCTTTTTTTGCCACCGCTTGAACTCCCTTTAATGAGTCTTTTTACCTATTAGCATTGTAAAGTCTTATGGAGCATTTCTAAAAAACGATCGCATTTTCTTGACCAAATTTTCCGAAAAAAATCTGTAGCCTGTGACTCTAGTACACTAGATGCAGAACTCATTGCAGTGTAAGCCCTTGGTTTTCAGGATTTCTCTGGGAAAACGTCTGATCGCAAGTTCGTTTTTTTGAAAAGCCAGAATCAAAAGCCAGAATCAGAAGCCAGGATTAGAACAGGAGGGACAATGTTCAAAAATGTACTATTCCCGGTAGACCAGAGCCGTGAATCGCGGGAAGCGGTAGATACGGTGGTGAACCTCGTCAAAACCTACAGCAGTCGGCTGGTGCTGCTCTCGGTGGTGGAGTCTTTAGAAGTAGGAGAAGCGGCTACAACCGCCGATGCGAAGCAGTTCCCCCACGGAGGTAATCGCGAAATGACCTCACCGGAAGCGATCGCCAAACTGCTTACCGAAGTAAAAGCCCTATTTCAGCAGCAGGGCATCGAATCCGAGGTCATTGAACGGGAAGGAATTCCGGCGTTTGTGATCTGCGATGTGGCAGACGAGGTCGAAGCCAATTTGATTATTATGGGCTGTCGCGGGCTGGGCCTGACCGAAGAAGGCGCGTCAGAGAGCGTGACCAATCGAGTGATTAATCTCTCGCCCTGCCCAGTTCTGGTGGTGCCGTAGTTTTTCTGGTAGGCTTCTGGGCGTTTCAGCCCCCTAAATTCCCCAATTTTGGGGGACTTTGATCCCGCAATAAAGTCAATCAAGAAATAAAGCCAATCAAGAGTCAAATCATGAGGGGCAATAGCATAAGGGGCAATACCTTAGATCGAATCGATCGGGTACTGCCCCTGCTTGCTTGATTACCTTGCTTGATGACAACGAGAGTCTAGACGAGGTTGCCCGCACTATCGGGCAGTGGTCGGCATTCCCAGGATGTCCTCGATCCGGGGCATTTCCTCTAGGGGAATCACACGACCCTCATCTTCAAACCCGGTGATCTGGTCGAAGTTGAGGTAGCGATACAGGTCTGCCGCAAAGGGATTAATTTTATCCTGAACGATCGCCTGATACTCTTCAACCGTGGGAATCCGACCAAGCAGGGCACAGACTGCTGCCAGTTCCGCTGAGCCGAGATAGACTTTGGCATCTTTGCCCATGCGGTTGTTGAAGTTGCGCGTTGAAGTCGAGAAGACCGTGACGCCATCTTCTACTCGCGCCTGGTTGCCCATACAAAGTGAGCATCCGGGCATTTCGGTTCTGGCTGCGACGGCATTGAAGACATCGTAAACGCCTTCTTCGCGGAGCTGCTTTTCGTCCATACGAGTTGGCGGCGCGATCCAGAGGCGAACGTTGGTGGAGGTTGCCCCTTCGAGGATCTTGGCGGCGGCGCGATAGTGCCCGATGTTGGTCATGCAGGAGCCAATAAACACTTCGTGAATCGGATCGCCTGCACATTCCGACATCAGTTTGATGTTATCGGGATCATTGGGAGCGGCGACGATCGGTTCTTTGATCTGATCCAGATCGACCTCGATCACATCAGCGTATTCGGCATCTTGATCGGCTTCCATCAGCGACGGATTTGCCAGCCATTGCTCCATTTTTGCCACGCGCCGCAGAATGGTTCGAGCATCCCCGTAGCCCCGTGCTGCCATATTTTTCAGCAGAGCGACATTCGATCGCAGATATTCGGCAACGGTTTCGGTACTGAGGGCGATCGTTGAACCCGCACAGGATCTTTCTGCGGTTGCATCGGTCAGCTCAAAGGCTTGCTCTAGTTTCAGGTCGGGCAGTCCTTCCATTTCCATGATGCGACCGGAGAAGACGTTCTTTTTGTTTTGCTTCTCAACGGTGAGTTTGCCCTGTTGCATTGCCACGTAGGGAATCGCATTCACGATATCGCGTAGCGTCACACCGGGCTGCAATTGACCCGTAAACCGCACGAGCACCGATTCCGGCATATCCAGAGGCATTACGCCCAACGCTGCCGCAAACGCCACCAGTCCCGAACCTGCCGGGAAAGAGATGCCCAACGGGAAGCGAGTATGGGAGTCACCGCCTGTGCCCACTGTATCTGGCAGCAGCATCCGGTTTAGCCAGGAGTGGATAATGCCATCGCCTGGACGCAGGGAAACGCCACCGCGCTGGGTGATAAAGTCCGGCAGTTCGTGGTGAGTTTTGATATCTACAGGTTTGGGATATGCCGCCGTATGGCAGAAGCTCTGCATGACCAGATCGGCACTGAAGCCGAGGCAAGCCAGCTCTTTCAGTTCGTCGCGGGTCATAGGTCCGGTGGTGTCCTGCGATCCCACAGTCGTCATCATGGGTTCACAGGAAGTTCCTGGTCGCACACCCTCTAAACCGCAGGCTTTGCCGACCATTTTCTGCGCCAGGGTATAGCCTTTGCCCGTGTCTTTCGGCGGAGATGGGCGAATGAAGCGATCGCTCACACTTAAGCCCAGTGCCACCCGTGCCTTATCCGTCAGCGTCCGACCGATCAGCAGGGGAATTCGTCCGCCTGCCCGTACTTCATCCAAAATCGTGTCCGGCTTCAGTTTAAAGGTGGCGATCGTCTCACCCGATTCATTCTGAATTTCGCCTTTGTAGGGATAGATCGTAATCACATCCCCGGTTTCCATTTGCGACACATCGCACTCGATCGGCAACGCGCCCGAATCTTCTGCGGTGTTGAAGAAAATCGGCGCAATCTTGCCGCCCAGCACATAGCCACCCGATCGCTTATTGGGCACGAAGGGAATGTCCTGTCCGATGTGCCATAGCACGGAGTTGATGGCTGATTTACGGGAAGACCCGGTTCCCACGACATCCCCTACATAAGCGACGGGATGGCCTTTTTGCTTGAGTTGGGCGATCGTCTCCAGGCTTCCCGGTTGGCGAGTTTCCAGCATTGCCAAGGCATGAAGCGGAATATCGGGGCGAGTTGTCGCGTGGGTTGCCGGAGACAAATCATCGGTATTCGTTTCGCCCGGAACCTTAAACACCGTCACTGTGATCGATTCCGCCAGTTCGGGACGGTTCGTGAACCAGTCTGCATTCGCCCAGGATTCCATCACCTGCTGAGCATTGCCGTTGCCCTGTTCGGCGAGTTCCTGCACGTCATGAAAGGCATCGTACACCAGCAGAATTCTGCTTAAAGCCTTTGCTGCTGCGCTTGCAATTTCAGCATTTTCAACTTGCAGCAGATCGATCAGCGACTGCACATTATATCCACCCATCATGGTGCCTAGCAGCTCCACTGCATCCAGAGCAGACACCAGGGGACTCGTAATTTCACCCTTTGCAACGCCGGTCAAAAAACCTGCCTTTACATAAGCCGCCTGATCGACTCCGGGCGGAACGCGATCGCGCAGCAAACTCAGCAAAACCGCTTCCTCACCTGCCGGAGGATTTTTGAGCAGTTCGCACAAACCAGAGGTTTGCTCCGCATCGAGCGGCAGAGGTGGAATTCCTAACGCCGATCGCTCTGCAACGTGGTTCCGATAAGCTTCATCCATCTTCCTAACTTCTCCTGGTCTCCTGGCAGCAAAACTTGGGGTGACACGCACCACCCAGAATCTTCATTGAAACATTTTTCGCTCTATTCCTACCGTAGCTCGACCAACAGATTGTGAGGAGTTCTGGACAGGGGAAACTGCCGGACTGAATTGGACGATCGCCCAGCCAGATTTCCGCTCTTTAACTATATAGATCGCACTATCCCTTTGGATCGCAGCGAATCTCGACTAAAAAGCCATCGGGATCATAAAAATAAATCCCTCTTCCGGTCGGACGGCTGACGGGACCGTGATCGATCGCAATCTCGTTTTGCCGCAGCACTTCAACCGCATGATCAAATAAGTCTGGGTTGATATCAAATGCCAGATGTCCGGCACGAGTAAAGCACTTGCTGGGGTCAGGGTCGGGCGGCAGCAGGTTTGGCTTCCAGAACAAATCAACGATCGTTCCGTCCGGCGTTTCAAAGTTTGCCGCTTCGCCTTTCTCAAACAGTTCCTTCAGCGTTTCGGGTACTTCTGCCCCGGTCAACTCCCGCAGCCCCAGCACGTTGCCATAAAAGTGACGCGATGCCGCCATATCACGAACATTCAACGCAATATGATGAACGCGACGCAGCATTCCGGTGGCGATCGATTTCGCTTCTTGCTGAGGACTGGAAACCATAGGACAAATAGGGAAAAAGTAAAGCCTGTTATGGATCAGGATAGCTCAATCATCTGGGTGGGGCGATCGCTAACCTGTGGGAAGGACAAGTTGCTGGGGCGATCGGTGCAAAACGCAACTCGAAGAAACGATTTGAACAATTTGACTGATGAAAGGCGACTCCCTCAATCAGAATTAACTTTTTCCAAAACTTCATGAGAACGGGGTAGAGAGCGGCGATCGATCGGAAGGATAGTTATACTGAATCGTTCCATCTAAACAGCCGAATAGGGATCTTAGGCGGAAATATTTCTGCCTATATCGCTAATCTGGGATCTTAGGCGGAAACATTCAGCCCAGTTAGTAGTTCGGCATCATGCGCTTGCTGCGCTTGTAGCGGCACGTTAAAATTTAATTTAAGCGATACAAAAATTAACAACATGGAACTACAACCTGAAACAAGCAAGGCCCTGGACAAATGGTTAGGGTCAGAAACTTGGTATACAAACCATGATTTAGATATGGGTCGCTTCTACGACTTTGTTGATCGCTACGCAGCCGAGCATGGTTATGTTATTGATGAGACTGCGTTAGCTGAAGAGATTGTAAGAAGGCTCAAACAGAAGCGCAATGTGAATGAGGCATTGGAGAAGATAATTGAAACTCGCCTTATCCTCGCCTACAACATCTTGGATTTCTTGAAGAGAACTCAACGATAAAAACGGCTTCAAGACACTTGCAAGGGTCAACATGATGCTGAAAAGGCACTGTAGCCGATTGCCTACTCCGGTCGCAAGCTCCCTCCGCTTCCGGCAGGGGCTGAGTTTGGTCGTTATACAGCTTTGATACTCGTCTTTGACATTAAAAACAATGCAGTTATCAAACTTGCCTTTCTTTTCTGAATTAGAACAGTCAAAGACAATCCTCTTAGCTGGTGCAGGAGGGGGATTTGACATCTTCTGTGGATTGCCGCTCTACTTCAGTTTAAGAGCATTGGGTAAAACAGCCTATCTTGCCAATGTATCCTTCTCATACCTACCTGAAAGTGAAGTAAGGTTGTCACCCTCTCTGCTCAAGGTGACAGCAGATACCCATCGTCCTCGTGACTATTTTCCTGAGCAACATCTGGCAAACTGGTTCCGCCAACAAGGTCAAGAAACTCCAATTTATTGTTTTGAGCGCACAGGCTTCAAACCGCTTTTGGCAAGCTATCAAGCTTTAGTCGAGACATTATCAATAGACACGATCGTTCTCGTGGATGGAGGCACAGATAGTTTGATGCGTGGTGATGAAATTGGGCTAGGTACACCCCATGAAGATATCACCAGTATTGCTGCTGTCGATGAACTTGCTGTTAAAACAAAGCTGCTAATTTGTCTAGGGTTTGGAGTCGATCGCTATCATGGTGTCTGCCATGCTCATGTGCTAGAAGGTGTTGCAGAACTTATTGCGAGTGGCGGATTTTTAGGCACATTTTCGCTACTTCAGGAAATGCCAGAAGTACAGCAGTATCGGCAGGCTAGTGAATATGTTTTTCAGGCAATGCCGGAGCATGTCAGCATTGTTACGAGTTCTATTCTTTCAGCGTTGGCAGGACACTATGGCGATTATCACGCTACTGCCAGAACGCAAGGAAGCAAGCTTTGGATTAATCCATTAATGAGTTTGTATTGGTGCTTTCGGTTGCCGCAAGTGGCAAGCCGGATTCTCTATCTAGATGCTATTAAGCAAACAGACAGTTACACAGATGTCCTGTTCTTGATTGAGGGGATACAATCAGGACGCAGAACCGTTCGAAGATGGGAGGATATTCCTGTGTAGTTTCAGGGACATT
>NZ_JACJOR010000390.1:0-11226 GCF_014695615.1 Leptolyngbya sp. FACHB-711 | reverse complement strand
CGCAAAGCTTTTACAACTCAGACCCGATCGCCCGCAATCTGGGACTCGAAGATGTCTTAACTCCTGAAGAAGAAGTTTTTTACCGTCAAATCCAGCCAATTCGCGATGGGGCAGGCAGCGTAATCTGTTCAGGAACCTCGTTTGTGGTGCGGCGCAGTGCTCTGGAAAGTGCCGGAGGGTTTGTAACCGATTCACTGAGCGAAGATTACTTTACCGGGATTCGGCTCACAGCGCAGGGCTATCGCCTGGTGTATCTCGACGAAAAGCTAAGTGCCGGACTTGCCGCCGAAAATATTGCCGCCCATGCAGTTCAGCGATTGCGCTGGGCAAGGGGAACGCTTCAGGCATTTTTCATCAAATCCAATCCGCTCACTATTCCCGGACTGAATCCGCTTCAGCGGCTTGCCCATCTTGAAGGTTTGCTGCACTGGTTTACCAGCATTTCGAGAGTTGGATTTCTGCTGATGCCGCTTGCCTATTCGTTTCTGGGGGTGATCCCGCTTCGGGCAACGGCGGCGGAACTGCTCTATTTCTTTTTGCCTTATTATCTGGTGCAGCTTTCAGTTTTTTCCTGGCTAAATTATCGATCGCGCTCTGCCCTGCTTTCGGATATCTATTCACTGGTGCTGTGTTTTCCGCTCGCCCTGACGGTGATTCAGGTCATGCTCAATCCGTTTTCAAAAGGGTTCAAAGTCACGCCTAAGGGCACATCGAGCGATCGATTTTCGTTTAACTGGAATCTGGCGTGGCCCCTGATTATTTTGTTTGTGGCAACAGCAGTCAGCCTCTGGGTCAACTTTGGTCTCTGTATGTTGAAGGGAGCCTGGATGAATACCGTGCCGCCCGAAGTGGCAATTCAGGCAAAAGGCATCGGCTTGGGCTGGATCTGGAGCAGCTATAACCTGATCATGCTGGGCATCGCGCTGCTGATTTTGCTCGATGTGCCGCGCCCCAGTTTGTATGAATGGTTTAACCTGCACCGCACCGCCCGGATCACTGTGACCGATACAAAGACTGTGACAGATACAAACATAGTGCAGGACTTTTGGGGAACTACAACGATGATTTCAGAAGTCGGAGCAGAAATTGCCCTGACACAGCTTGACTTTCCAATCCCCCATGAAGGCGAAGTTTTGCCTGTAACGATCGAGATTCTAGAACATCACTTAATCCTCAGCGGCCGCGTGGTGCAGGTAACGCAGCAGCCGGATTTTCTGGCAGTGCGGGTCATGTTTGAGCAGGTGACGCTGGCTCAGCAACGATTGCTGGTCGAAATGCTGTTTTGCCGTCCGGGACAATGGAAACGCCGCACCTCTCCGGGCGAATTTGAGTCGCTGGTGCTGCTGTTCCGAATTTTGCTGCGTCCGCGAGTGTTGTTCGATCGTCATGCGGATGTAAGTGCTGTTTCCGTTGCTCAAGTTTAAAGTTGCTTAAGTTTAAAGGGGGAAAAAACTCATGACTCCAACAACCCCTGTGAGAAGGCTTCTCACCTTCAAGGAATTAGAGCAGTAATGGGCGGTCGTTTCAATTAGCGGAACTAGACAGAACCCTGAGAACCCGATTTGGAATGCGATACACTATCCGATGTAGCGCGATCGGAGAACACCGCCTTGCTAGACGAACAGGCAAAAAAGACAATACTGCGGAAAATTCCTCACGGACTTTATATCTGTGGCGTGAAAGAGGGTGAAGAGGTCAATGGCTTTACTGCAAGCTGGGTGATGCAGGGTTCGTTTCAACCGCCGCTTGTGATCAACTGTGTCAAGCAAGACTCGCGATCGCACGCCATGATCAAGTCAAGCCAGGTTTTTGCGCTCAGTATTTTAGAAGCGGGGCAAAAGGAGCTGGCGCAGAAGTTTTTTAAGCCTCAGCGACGGATCGGCAATAAGTTTGAAGATGTCGAATTCTATCTGGGCGAAACGGGCTGTCCGATTATTTCCGACACCCTGGGCTATGTCGAATGCCGCGTCGTGGGGTCAGTCGAACAGGGCGATCACACCGTTTTTGTGGGTGAGGTGATTGCGGCTGGGGTGCATCGAGACGGTGATCCGCTGCTGCTGGAAAGCACAGGCTGGCAGTACGGCGGCTAGCAATCGCAAAGGAACTTGTGCAATATGCCCCTAATCAAAATTCAAACCTCGGTTGACTCGCCCGATCGCCTCCGGGTCGAAGCGTTGCTTAAGCAGTTGTCTGCCGCGCTCGCTAAGCATTTGGGCAAGCCAGAATCCTACGTGATGACGGCGTTTGAGTCGGGTGTGTCTATGACCTTTGCCGGAACGACTGACCCGACGTGCTACATCGAAATCAAGAGTGTAGGTTCGATGAGTCCGACGCAAACCAAAGCAATGAGCCAGGATTTTTGCACCCAAGTGCATCAGAGCCTCGGTGTTCCTGCAAACCGTACCTATATTGAGTTTGCGGATTCAAAAGGGGCAATGTGGGGCTGGAATAGCTCGACTTTTTAAGCGTTTCCTAGGAAAAATTCATGCTCAAGGCTTTGCTGTTTGACCTCGATGGAACGATGGCAGACACCGACCCAGTTCACTTTCAAAACTGGCAATCGATCCTGCTTTCCTATGGCATCACGATCGATCGCCCCACCTATCGCGCTAAATTTAGCGGCAGACGCAATCAGGAAATTGTGCCGGAAATTTTGCCGCAGTTGACGATCGCTGAAGGTGACGAACTCGGTGAACGCAAAGAAGCGATGTTTCGACAGCAGGCTGCCACGGTGCTTCAGCCCATGCCTGGACTGCTAGAAGTATTGAGATGGACGGAGCAGCATCAGCTCAAGCGGGCGATCGTGACCAACGCTCCACTCGAAAATGTGGAATTTATGCTGGGAGTTCTGCACCTGGACAGCGAATTTCCCTTGGTGGTGCTGGGAGATGAGCTGCCGCGTGGTAAACCCGATCCAATGCCTTATCTGGCTGCGCTCGATCAGCTTGGAGTGACAGCAAGCGAGACGATCGCCTTTGAAGATTCGCCCTCTGGAATTCGCTCTGCTGTTGCCGCAGGCATTCCAACCGTGGGGATTGCATCCACACACGAGCCACAAAAGCTGTACGACCTGGGCGCGTTTCTGGTGATTGATAACTTTACTGCGCCTGATCTGTTTCCTGTGCTTGAGCAGGCAATGCAAAGCAGTCTCCCAGCATAAATGGGACTTCCGCTTGGGCATGCTGCAAATTCGCCTGGTGACTTCCCCCTGTCGGAGTGCCCCGGTAGAACGATGCAGCCGACTCCTTTTCCGAGACAATAGAACTGTGACTAGAGGCAATTTCTCCATGCTCTCGAAAGGCTTTGAAGTGGAAATGTACACGGGCACACCAGATGGCGAAATCGTCGGGTTGTCTGACAAAATTGTGGCTAATTTGCATGGCTTTGTCCGCGAACCAGATAGCCGCAATGTGGAATACACGACGGCTCCGCTTTATCGTTATGAACGGCTACTGTGTGAGCTGGTGCGTCCTCGTCGTCAGCTGCGGGCTTATTTGCACCAGTTGGGCAACTACACGCTGATTCCCGGCAGTACATTGGCTTTGGCAGGGAGCGATCGGTTTTATCGCTCTGATCCGGGCAATCCCTACCACAGCTACATCGAGCAGACCTACGGCACAACGGTCGTGACTGCCAGCATTCACATCAACATTGGCATTAGTGACCCAGAAACGTTGATGAGAGCCTGTCGATTAGTGCGCGTCGAGGCTCCCTTGTATCTTGCCCTCAGTGCTGCCTCGCCTTTTCTGGATGGAAACGTCACGGGGTTTCATTCCACCCGATGGGGACTGTTTCCCAAAACACCTGCCCATGTGCCTTTATTTGAAAGCCATCGCCACTATATCGACTGGACTGAAGCACAGCTTGAAAAAGGCACGATGCAAAATGTCCGTCATCTCTGGTCTTCGGTGCGCCCGAATGGCGATCATCGTCCCTACAGCCTTAACCGTCTGGAGCTACGAATCTGCGATTTGATGACCGACCCGATCGCCCTGCTCGCGCTCACGGCACTGCTAGAGGCAAGGATACTCCAGATTGCTCAGCACCCCGAACTCGACCCGCTTCAATCCAGCCTTTTGCCTGCTAGCGATCGAGCCGAAGCCCTGGTCGCTCTTACCGATGCCAACGAAACCGCCGCTGCCAAACTCAGCCTCGATGCCGAACTGCGACACTGGCGCGATGGGCGGACAATTCTGGCACGAGACTGGATCGAGGAGCTGTATCAGGAAGTTTGGGGAACGGCAAAACAGGGGGGATTTAGCTGCTTCCTGCTGCCACTGAAGAAAATCCTGCGTGAAGGCAACGAGGCACAGCGATGGCTAAAGCAAATTGAACAGGGTCACGACCCAGAGACGGTTATGAAGCAAGCGATTCAGACGATCGCCGCCGAAGAGCTAGTCCTGGCAGATGAAATTTGTCAGCCGCTCGTTGCCTGATTCTTTTATTGGTTTTTAGCGATGGAACGGGGTTTATTGTGGTTGCCGCTGCTGGTGCTGTTTATCGGGCTAGCCTGGGCAGGATGGAACGAGTATCAAAAAGTAGAGGCGTATCGACTCTGGGCGGAGGGATTCGATCGCGCCAAGTATGATATCTACGCGGTTTTGGGACAAAAGGGCAGCGAAATCACCTGGGGCAAACCAACTCGCAAAGGCATGAAAGACCTGCAAACCTTTTCGCTCCAGCAAGTGCAGGCCATTTGGCTCAAGGCAAACGACCAGACGATCGACCCGGCGAATTTGCCTGAGAAAAGCAAACAGGTGGCGATCGAGTTTCAACTCTCGAATGAGTCTGTTCAGGTTCCCTTTACGGATCTAGAACTTGCTGCTCGATGGCAGCAGGCACTCGATCGCGAATGGGCAAGATACCGTCAGGTTAGCTCCTAGTCAATAGTTACAGTTCGTTATAAATCAGGCACTATGAGGATAGTTTAGGCTTTCCCTCTGCTGCGGTCTAACATGGGCTATCTCACCCTGCCAAATCGGTTTCGCTCCCTGATGTCTGGCTCGAAGCTGGCAATTTTTGAAGCCTGTGTTATCGGGGTGGTTTCCGGGCTGTCTGCTGTCGTGCTGAAGTGGGGTATTGGCTTCGTAGGCAGTTGGCGGGTGCAGTTGTCTTATCAGATGCCTGTCTGGTTTGTTTTGCCTGCGATCGGCTTGGTGGGCGGCGTGTTATCGGGCTGGCTGATCGAGCGGCTGGCTCCCGAAGCGGCAGGAAGTGGCATTCCTCAGGTGAAAGCGGCTTTGGCAAATGTGCCGATCGCTCTTAATCTACGTGTGGCGGCGATAAAGCTGGTCAGCGTAATTCTGGCAGTTGGCTCCGGGTTAAATCTGGGGCGGCAGGGTCCGACGGTGCAGGTCGGTGCGGCTCTGGCAGCCCAGTTGAGTCAGTGGATTCCCACGTCGCCCGAATATCGCAGACAGTTGATTGCGGCAGGGGCAGCAGCGGGGTTGGCGGCAGGGTTTAATGCGCCGATCGCCGGGGTGCTGTTTGTCGTGGAGGAGTTTTTGCAGGATTTTTCCGGGCTGACGCTGGGGACGGCGATTCTGGCTTCGTTTATTGGAGCGGTCGTGTCGCGGCTAATTGGTGGGCAGGGGTTGAATCTGAATTCGATCGTCACCGAGTCGCAGGTCAGCTTTTCGCTTCAGGATGTGCCGTTTTTTCTGATTTTGGGATTGCTGGCGGGGCTGCTGGGCGGACTGTTTAGCCAGGGGATTTTTGCCAGCCTGGCACTATTTCGGCGGGAGCTTCCCTGGGGAACTCGGTTGAGCCTGCCAATGAAGATTGGCTTAGCAGGGCTGATTTCAGGGGCAGTCGTGGTGATTTTGCCGCCGGAGTTTCGCGATAATTCGGGGCTGCAAGAGTTTTTGAGTACGGGCGATGCGCCCTGGCATCTGACCCTGCTAGCGTTTGTGATTAAGTTCTGCTTGACTTTGCTGGCCTATGGAGCCGGGACACCGGGTGGGCTATTTGCTCCGGCTCTGCTGCTGGGTGCGGCATTAGGGCATCTGGTGGGCTATGGGGCACAAACGCTCGAAACAATGGTGGGCATTCCGCTCGGCTTTCCCGCTGGCATTAGCGATCCATCAACCTATGCGCTGGCAGGAATGGGCGCATTTTTTAGTGCTGTCACCCGTGGACCCATTACGGCGATCGTCATTGTTTTTGAAATCACCACGGACTTTAATCTAGTGCTGCCGCTGATGATCGGTTCGGTGATCGCCTACCTGATTACCGATCGCATTGCCAGTGGTTCGATTTACACGCGCTTGCTTGCCTGGAACGGCATTCACCTCGACAAATACGTTACCAAGAGCGGAGCCTGGACAGAGCTAAAAGCAGCCGACCTGATGCAGCGACGAGTCGAAACGCTAGACAGCAACCTCAGCTTGCCCGAAGTCGTGCAGGCATTTTCTCGATCGCACCATCGCGGCTTTCCGGTCATGACGAACGGCAAACTCATTGGCATTGTCACCCAGAGCGACCTGGCAGACCGACTACCCCATGCGGGGAACAGCTTTGCTTCGCGCCATGCTCCCACGGGGCAGCCTGCAATACTCGCCGATATCATGACCCCGCAGCCCGTCACTGTTTCCCCCACCGATCGCCTCACCCACGTTTTGTTTTTGCTCAATCGCTTTAAGCTGAGTCGTCTGCCCGTTACCGAAGGACAAAAGCTCGTCGGCATTATCACCCGCGCCGATATTATTCGTGCCGAAGCAGACCAGATTAGCGGTGAGAATAAATCCTTCGGTCCCCAGCCTGAACCCTCCTACGTGGTTTACCAAACCCGATCGCCCGCTACCGGAAAAGGACGGCTCCTCGTACCGCTTAGCAATCCCCATACCGCTCCCCTGCTCCTGCGCCTAGCAGCAACGATCGCCCGTGAACGAGACTACGAGCTGGAATGTCTTCAGGTGGTGTGTGTACCGCGTGGAACTTCGCCTTCAGAAGCCAGCATTCGCACTACTAATAGCCGCAAACTGCTGAAACGAGCAGAGCAAATCGGACGCGCCTCAGAAGTCCCTATTCATACGCAGGTACGGTTGGCACACGATTCAGCTCAGGCAATTTTAGAAGCGATCGAGGAACGCCATATCGATCTGCTCCTGATGGGCTGGAAAGGCAGCACGACTTCGCCAGGGCGCGTGTTTGGCAACATTGTAGACACCGTGATTCGGCAGGCAGACTGCGAAGTGATGATGGTGAAGCTCGGCGATATCGTCAAATTCGATCGCTGGCTAATTCCTGTCGCAGGCGGACCTAATGCCCAGCAAGCTGTGCGGTTACTTCCTACCCTCACCATGCTTTCAACCAAGCCCGATGTTCATCTCTGTCAAGTGTTTGACGACACGCCCTCCAGCCACGACACTGCCTACCTGAAGCAGCTTTTTGCCGAAGTCACGCTCAAACTCCCCTGCCCGGTCACAGCCCGATCGCTCTGTGGACGATCGATTTCTGACACCATTCTTGACCTTGCGCGCTCCGAACGCTGCGATGTCATTATGCTGGGAGCCAGCCGCGAGGGACTGCTTCAGCAGGTGATCAAAGGCAATATTCCAGAGTCGATCGCTCGCAATACAAACCGTACAGTGATTATTGTTAGAGGGGAAATTACGCCTCAGGAAGAAGGATTATTTAAGCTGTAGAACATTCAGAGTCCCCAGAATGGGAATTTAGGGGCTGAAAAGCCGAAAACGAAGCTCATTGTTCTAGACAAAGTGTTCTGGAAAAAATGATAGAGCTAAACAAATAGAGTTAAACAAAATGATAAAGCGGCAAAGCTCCGCTCAAATCTAACTCCCAGCGTAAACACTGCGCCTGCCAGCCTGCCAGCACCCCCCGCAGCTTTTCCTCGCCCGATCGATCTCCCAACAAATAAAGCCGCTCAATCCCCTCCCGACTCTCAACCGCCTGATGCAAAATTCCGGCTTCGGTGAAATGCTGCATCAGATTCAATCGCTCGATTTGCTGCTGCTGCTGCCAGTCTGCCTGCTCCTGAATGCGCTGCTTCTTTGCCAGAAAATAGTCTTTGCCCTTTAGATTCGGGGCGATCACCGTTTCTGGCTCCTGTTTTGGAATTAGCTTCAGCAAATACTCGGCTTTGCCATCCAGTCGAGCAAGCTGATCGAGATACTGAGTCTGACGATCGGTGAGATGTGCCAGCAGTGCTTCTTTCGAGACAAAATACGTGCCAAACCGCAGCGGCAGCACCGTTGTCTGAGCAAACAAATCGCAAATAATCCGATCATGCTTCAGGACTGCCTGCATAAGCTGCTCATCGTTGGTTTGCAGAGAGTCTACTGTGAGCTCAGGCTCAACCACTGCTAAGAGGCGATCGGCTTTCACGGTTTCTAAAGTTCCGCTAATGCCCTTAATGAGCACCAAAGGAGCCTTAGGCGTATGCAGAAAAGCGTAGGTATACATAAAAAATTGGAGGAGGAATAGGTAGACCTAGGACTGCACAATTTCTTTCCAGTCTAGTGTCCTCTGGTTTCGATCAAAGCCAATCCCTCCTCGACTGAAGTGAAGTCCCTTAAGGTTGGCTTACTTTTCCGTTCGTGTGTCCGTTTGCGTATCCGTTGCTATTTACGTTTTCGGGGTGGTGAGCATGAGCAATTTCGGCAAATTTGCCGTTGGTGTGACCGTTGCCGTTGCGAGGCTGAATCACGCCATAGCCGCCATGATTGCGCTCGTAGATCACGTTGATTTCGCCTGTTTCAATGTTGCGGAACATAAAGAAATCGTGGTCAACCAGATCAAGCTGCTCTAGTGCCTGCTGAATGGTCATCGGCGGCATTGCGAAGTATTTCATTCGCACCACTTCTGCAGGTAGTTCTGGGGTGCGATCGGTGTCAATCAAAGTCGCAGCGACGGGTTTCTCTTCAATCACCGCAGTGGCTTTCACGGGTGCACGATCCTGTTCGTAGCGTTTTTCCTTAAATTTGCGAAGCTGACGGGCAATTTTATTGGCGACAAGATCTAGGCTGGCGTAGAGGTTTTCACTGCTTTCTTCAGCACGCACAACTGTGCCATTGGCGTAAATCGTAACTTCTGCGGTCTGATTTGGGTTTATCCGGGGGTTGCGGGCAACTGACAGGTGAACGTCCACTTCCATTGTGAGATGCTGATAATGGCTGACGGCTTTCTCAATTTTCTGATGGACGTATTCACGAATCGAGTCAGTAATTTCGATGTTTTTGCCCTGGATAACAAGCTTCATATAAGAGCTTCCTCCCCTGAGAACTGGGTTCACACTTTCACCCTAGCACCTTGTATCGGGGACAACAGTCTCGTTTAAAATCATTTGCATCCGTTGATAATTCTTGACCAGAGCGGACAAATTCTCAGTTTAATTTCTGTTTAATTAATGTTGATCTATTTTGCGTTCACCCAGTAGATTAGTAGATCGGGAATTTGAAAAATTCTGTGTTGCTCAGACCGTGCTTATTCTACAATCAGGGACTGGTTCCCTATGAAACTGCCTGGGATTGGCAGCGCAAATGGGTTGCTGAAAGACGCACACACGGATTGATCAAAGAACGGTTGCAGCCCGATCGCTTAGTCAGCGGCTCTGATAAAAGCGAATTCGCGAACTCCGAGCACAGTGACCCCGCCGAGAATGATATTTTTCTTCTGCTCGAACACCCATCTGTTTACACCCTGGGGCAGGGTTCCAGCCTTGAATTTCTGAAGTTTGATGTCTCAAATTCGCCCTACCCGGTGATTCGGATTGAGCGCGGCGGCGAAGTAACTCACCACTGTCCGGGTCAGCTTGTGGGCTATCCGATTTTGAATCTTCGCTTTTATCAGCAGGATTTGCACTGGTACTTACGCCAGCTCGAAGAAGTGTTAATTCGGGTGCTAGCAGTTTATCAGCTTCAGGGCGATCGAATTCCAGGTCTAACGGGGGTATGGGTCGAGGGGCGCAAGGTGGCTGCGATCGGTATTAAGGTAAGCCGTTGGATTACGATGCACGGCTTCGCACTCAACGTCTGTCCCGACTTGTCAGGATTTCAGCACATCATTCCCTGCGGCATTGGTGATCGACCGGTGGGAAGTCTGGCAGAGTTTATTCCCGATATCCAGATCGATCGGGTTCGACAACAGGTTGCCCGTGCCTTTGCTGAAGTGTTTCAAGTTCGCCTAGTTCCCGTGCATTTACCCTTGTCCTGCTGCGGCTGATCGTTCTGTAGCGCAGTGCTGATACGATCGCAACCCCAGCCCTTCCGTAAAAACACAGGCAAGAGCAGTCTTTTTTGAGTACTAGCCCTCACATTTCTTTGCAAAAACAGTTTAAGATGCTTGCAAGCCATGTTCTCGGTTTTGCTCAGCCCCCTAAACTCAATCATGATGCCATCTGCCCCTCGCGCTTGTCCCCCAACTCTGCCTGTTTCTTTTGAAGATGGAGAGCCATTAGCTACCCGTTCGGCGAACGCTTCTACTGCGATCAATCCCTTCAAACCAGAACCGCTTCCTTCGCTGCTTGATGCCAGCAGTCCCTTACTCTTTCATGAGAATACTTCTTCGTCGGAACAGTTCATTTCAGCCCAGTCAATTCCGCTTCGGGGACGTGATCTGCATGTGCTGACTGAGCTTTTTAACCAGAACGAAATTGAAGCGATCGAGTCTGATATTTTGCAAAATCTAGACTGGCGATGCCCCGAACCTTGCTGGGAAGATGACCCGTTTGAGTTTCTGCGCGAATACTTATAGAACAAAAAAATAGAAGAAAGAATTAGATAAAACAGAGAATTAGATGAGATAAAGATTTAGGCATGGCTGAATGGAAACAGGATTCTCGGATAGGGAGTTTTGCGCTAGGGGTGGTTTGTAAACCATCCTTACAGAATTCATCCGCCGGATTAGCACTGCCAGGTCAGCAACGCGAAGATTTAAAACAAAAAATAACCCCTGATGGACAGGGGCATTATTGAACAATCCTGAATTATTTGAGGGTTGGTTTGCGCTATTCGTTGTCAGGCTGATGGTTGCGAATGCGCTCTGCTTCAGGGCAGTCTTCTGAGACGAGCGGCTCGACATCGCCACGCGGCACAGTCGCCAATTTTTGCATTACAGAACCAATACTCTCTAAGCGAAGCATCTCCTCCCAGGAGCAAACTTCGTCATCTTCTTCGGTTTCATACCGGACTGTCACCAGGTCACCCTCGATATCGAGAATGCGTGCACGCTCAATCCAGCGTTGTTGATCCCGCAAAAAGATCCAAA
>NZ_JACJOR010000039.1:0-6443 GCF_014695615.1 Leptolyngbya sp. FACHB-711 | reverse complement strand
AGGTAGATCCTCGAATAACTTGACGTTGCTCTGCTGACAGATTCTAAATCAGAAGGGCTGAGAGAAGCTGATGGTAACAAACCATTGGCTTCTTTTTAGTTCGCAGATTCTGTTAGCCATGAACTTTTTCAATCCTGATATACCTGTTATTTCTAAGAAGAAATCGGCACTTGAAATCGCTCCTGCTCCTGGATTGCTGCGAATTCATTGGCAGATTGGCGAGTTCACAATTCATTCTTCTTTTTATACAAAACACGACCAAGCGTGCCTGCTGTGGAGCTTGCTTTCGGGTAGTATTTTTGTGATTGCTCAATTCCTGCCCGTAAGCTGGATTACGCAGGCAATCTTTGCTTCTGGTGTCACGCTGGTGGGCATCGCGGGCATGATTTACCTGACCTGGTATCTCACCGCAGAACGACGGCTGGCGATCGTCCTATTTGCCTGGGCGGGGTTGATGCTGCTTGGTGCGATTGTCACTGATCTGAGCATTCTTTTGAGCTGGCTTCCTGTACTCACTCATATCTGCGCGTTCTGGCTGAGCCTCAGCACGATCGGCTATTTAATTACGGCGATCGGAATGCGCTCACGGGCGTTTTTTCTGGCGGCGTTGCTGCATCTAGTCGCGATCGGGATTCTGCCCTATGTGGCATCCTGGCAGCCCTTAACGACGGGCATTGTCATTGGCTGTAGTGTGTATTTGATTGCCGAACTGCAATGGGACTCAAACGGAGTTTGTGGGCATCAGGTGCGGCAGGGAGAGCGGGAGGAATGGGTAGGTGAGTGGATGGGAAATGGGGAGATGGTGGGATGAGGAGATGGGATTACGAGTAGCTTATCTCCGTCTGATTCACTGCTGATTCCTGCTTAATTCCTACCTACATTCCTATCTAATTCACGAATGCTCTAAAAAATGCTCTAAAGCAGATAGCGCATCTTTATTTCGATCGCTGTTGCGGGGCCAGAGACGCTTACTGCCGTTTCGTTAAAGCTGGGTGGACCCAGGCGAATCGTTGGATTGCCCGAAAATCCAAAGCCTTCGATTGGAATCCCCAAAAAGTTTTGATTTGCCTGTCCATCGCTGTTGGAATCGTGCAGTACCGCAACCGCGTAGGTTCCTGGGGACAAGCCGCTAAAGTTCACTCGAATGGGCTGTCCTGTTAATGCCACACACTGCTGCTGGATGGCTCGCTCGCCTTCTGTAGGAAACCCATCATCGTCGGCAAACAGATTGAGGCAGACCTGTCCCTGGCGATTTCTCAGTCCATCGATATTTACCGTTAATTGGCTAGTCGGCGCAGCGTGGGCAGCGGGAAAAAACAGACTTAGCGCAGTGAGCAAAGCAGCACAAGTTTTGAAACGAAAGGTCATAGCAGCTCCAATCATAAGGACTTAAATCCCCACTGAATCATCTGCGCTCTTACTATTAATCATCCACTAATCATCTACCAGCAGTGGCATTACACCATCCGGTGCGAAAGGATGTCTATCAAGCGCAGGGTCACAGAGGGGATACCGCTTCTTATTGTTGTTGAGGGTAGGAACAGATGGCAATTTTTTTGCGATCGTCTTTCCTGACCCAGCAGTGGATTCGTGCATCGTTATCTATTCACTGTTGATTCACATCACTATCTATTCCCAGTGGAGCAAGGCGGGACTAGGGTTTCGCTCCCAAGAGGGAGCATTTTCTGTAACAGAAGATTGCTGGCGAGCGTTACAGCGAGAATTTACCGGAGATTTGTTTCTTGAGAGGGATTGCATAAATTCAAACCTCCACGAATCTCCCTTAGGAGGGATACTCGAAGCCGACTTCAGAGGGTGATACTGAAGTGATACAAACTTTTGATTCCCTACTGATTCCCGATTGATTTTCCATTAATCAATTTCTTGCGCTCGCCGCGACACATCCGCCGTAACGCATTCGGTTTTTATTGCTCTAAATAAAGCTTTTTTACTTTTTTCAATTAAATCTCAATCAAACGCTTTGCATTGGCTGGGCTAACGCGACTGGCTCAGGCGATTTGCAGCTATACTTGCCCTTAAATTCTCAATTCTGTTGGTTACTTTTGTGCCATCTCTGTCTCGCGTTCCGTTTCTCACCTCCAAGCGCTGGTGGATTGCTTTACCTTTTGCATTTCTGCTGTTGTTCCTGGCGCATGGAACAGCACTGCTTTTTCGGGTACAGCCTGCGGTGTCGCTTTGGTTTCCGCCGTCTGGGGTAGCGATCGTTCTGACGCTGTGGCTGGGGCCGATCGGGGCAATCTTGGCCGGGCTGACTTCAGTCGTCATGGCTCCGCTGTGGGGCAGTGAAGGCTGGTATCGGCTGGTTGGACTCATTGATGCGATCGAGCCTCTGCTTGCCTGGTGTCTTTATCGCCAGTTTTTTCAGGGGTCACTGTTTCTCAGGGGTCTACGGAATGTGGTTGCGTTTCTGGTGAGTGCCCCGGTGATTGCCTGCGCTGCTTCGGCGATCGTTAGCTCAACGGTGCTGGTGGGGCTGGGGCGCATTCCGGGGGATGAACTTGCAGGCGTTATTGGCAAATGGTGGTTGGGCAATGCGATCGGGACGATGGCGATCGTTCCTACGGCACTGCTGCTCATTACGCCTGTTTTGTATCGATCGGGCTGGCTGGCGAAGTCCAGTTTTATGCTGGAGTCCAAGCTGTTTGCTTCCGATGATCCTGTTCCGTTTTCCTTGTCTCAAATTGTGCGCGCTGCCCCCTGGACAGAGCTGCTGTTTTTGCTGCTTACCTGTGCAACTACAGCAGTGCTGACCGTGCTCGAAAGTCAACACGCGGACTATTCATTTCAGCTTTTCTCGCTGCTAAGCTTTGTGCCGATTCTCTGGGCAGCGGCGCGGTTCGGTGCAACGGGTGGCATGACGATCGCCAGCCTGTGTGTCATCCTGACGCTGCTTGCCTATCTGGTGGTCTATCCCAATGTAATTCTGTTGCCCAGCTTTCCCGTTTTGATGGGCGTTTTTAATATTCACAAGTTCAGTTTGCTGGTGCAGTGTGCGGTGAGCCTCTTTGTGGGAACCGCAATGACCGAGCGGGCAGCGGCGCAGGTGGCACTGGCAGTAGAACGGGTACGAACCCGAGAAAGTCAGGCAAGAGCATTGCTGGCAGAACAGTTGGTGCAGCTCAACTACTCGCTTACGGAAGCCAACCAGCAGCTTCAGCAGAGCGAAGAGCGGTTTCGTACCTCGGTTGAGAATATGCTCGACTGTTTTGCCATTTACTCGACGATTCGGGACGAGTCAGGACAGATTGTGGACTTCAGGACGGAGTATGTGAACCCCGCTGCCTGTGACAATAACCAGATGACGAAAGAAGAGCAAATTGGCAGAGGCTTATGTGAGCTGTTGCCCAATTACAAAGCGTCGGGCTTGTTTGACAGGTATTGTCATGTGGTGGAAACGGGAGAACCCCTGGTCAAAGATTCGCTCGTTTATGCCGACTACTACAATGGCAAATACCTGCGGCGCGCCTTCGAGCTCCGTGCAGTTAAGCTAGGCGATGGCATTGCTGCAACTTGGCGCAATATTACCGATCGCAAAGAAGCTGAAGACGAGCTATTTCGCCGTAAGCAGGAGTTTAAGGCACTGGTGGAAAACTCGCCGGATATCGTTTCTCGCCTGAATGCTGAACTGCGCCACGTTTATATCAATCCTGCGATCACCCGCGTTACCGGAATTCAGTCGGAAGACTTTATCGGCAAAGATTATCTGGAGTTAGGGTTTTCTAGCAAAGAAGCTCAGCTCTGGCGCTCGGCGATCGGGCGCGCCTTTGAAACCGGAAAGGAACAGACGATCGAGTTTGAGCTGTCTGCCCCGACTGGGGAAGATCGCTATTATCAGGCTCGATTTGTGCCAGAATTTGACGTGAATCATGCCGTTGAGACGGTGCTGGGGGTGACGCGAGATATTACCGACCTGAAGCGAACTGAAGCTGCCCTGCGTCGCAGTGAGGAGCTATCTCGCACGGTGCTGAGAAATTTGCCTAACGGGGCGGTGCTGATGTTCGATCGCGATTTGCGCTACACCCTGGCAGAGGGATCTGCGATTGAGCAAGCAGGTTTTAGCAGCAAAGACCTGGAAAATCAGCTGATGCAGGACGTGATGCCGCCGGAAGCCTTCGACCAGCTTGAGCCGCTCTATCGCAGCGCGCTACAAGGAGTTTCCTCGCTGGAAGAAGTCTGGTATGGCAATCGCCTTTATCTGGTGAATGGAGTACCTGTGAAGAACGATCGGGGCGACATTACTGCCGGCATGGTGATTATTCAGGATATCACCGAGCAGGATGCTGCCCAGCGCGAACGTCAGAAAGCCGAAGCCGCCCTGCGTCAGTCCGAAACACGCTTTTCTCGACTGGCAGAGAACGTTCCGGGCGTGATTTATCAGTACTGGATGCACCCAGACAGTAGCGATCGGTTTAACTACATCAGCTCTGCCTGTGTCGATCTCTATGAGGTGGAAGCCGATATTCTGCTGCAAAATACAGCTCTAACCTGGAGTGTAATTCATCCTGATGACTTGGAGGCGTTCCGGCAGTCGCTTGCGGATGCCGTTGAGCAAAACCGTGAGTGGTCTTGTCAGTGGCGCATTATTACCCCTTCGGGCAAGCTGAAGTGGGTGCAGGGTCGGGCAAAATCCGAACGGCGAACCGATGGCGTCATTATTTGGGATGGATTGCTGCTGGATGTCACCGAGCGAGTGCAGGCAGAGAAAGCCCTGAAAGCCAGTGAAGTTCGCCTGCGAAGCGTGATTGATTCCAATTTGATTGGCGTATTTTTTGGGTCGCTTGAAGGAGCTATTACCGACGCAAATCAAGCATTTTTGCAAATTACAGGCTACAGCCGCGAAGACCTGGAACAGGGAGAACTGCGCTGGGCAGAACTTACCCCGCCTGAATATTTCGATCGGATGCAGACCGGAGCCGCAGAAATCAGGACGCTCGGAACCTGTACCCCGTTTGAGAAAGAGTTTATTCGCAAAGATGGCAGCCGCATCTGGGTGGAAATTGGCGGCGCGATGATCGGCAATGGGGAAGGCGTGGGCTATGTGCTGGATCTGACCGAACGCAAGCGAATCGAATCGGAACGTGCCCAAATTTTGGCGCGAGAACAGGCAGCCCGCAAACAGGCAGAAGCCGCCAGCCGTACGAAAGATGAATTCCTCGCGATCGTTTCCCACGAGCTGCGATCGCCCCTGAGTGCAATGCTGGGCTGGTCGCGCCTGCTGGTAACACGCGAAATGGACGCAACCACGACTCGTAAGGCACTGGAAGCGATCGAGCGCAATGCTCAGGCGCAAACCCAACTCATCGAAGATTTGCTCGACATCTCGCGGATTATTCGCGGCAAAGTGCGGCTTTATACTCGTCCGGTGAACCTGGTGCAGGTGATCGAAGCGGCGATCGACACCGTCCGCCCCACTGCAGACACCAAATCGATCGCGCTCAATTTGCAGATGGATGTCCGTTCCCCGGTCAAAGTTTCTGGCGACCCCGATCGGCTTCAGCAGGTAATCTGGAATTTGCTTTCTAACGGCATTAAATTTACGCCTAATGCTGGTCGGGTCACGGCTCGGCTGTCGATCGTCACGCAGGCGCAGTTCCAGGCTGGCTCGCAGCACAACGCTTCTGAGCTGCCCACCCTTATGCCTGATGTTGCTTATGCTCAGGTTCAGGTCATCGATACGGGGAGAGGCATCAGCGCAGAATTTCTGCCTCAGGTATTCGATCGCTTCCGGCAGGCAGAAAGTGCAACCACCCGAATGCAAGGGGGTTTAGGGCTGGGACTGGCGATCGTTCGCAATCTGGTCGAGCTGCACGGCGGCTTTATTCAGGCAGAGAGCGATGGCGAAGGAAAGGGAGCGACATTCACGGTGTATCTGCCGCTGCTGCCCACCCAGTTGACCAATCCCGAAGATGCGCCTCCAAGCATTATTCCCGCTGCTGCAAATTTAGAGGGCATCTGTGCTTTAGTGGTGGATGACGAGGCAGATGTGCGCGAGCTGCTGATGACCATTCTGGAGCAATATGGCGTACGGGTGCTGACGGCAGCATCTGCTCAGGAGGCACTGGAAAAACTGGATCGATCGCAGCCCGACATTCTGCTCAGCGATATTGGAATGCCTACCGAGGATGGCTACGCGCTAATTCGACAGGTGCGGCAGCGATCGAGCGATCGAGGCGGACAAATTCCTGCCGCCGCAATTACTGCCTTTGCCCGCGAGGAAGACCGGGTGCAGGCAATCAACGCCGGATTCGACGTTCATATTTCAAAGCCGATCGAGCCTGCCCGATTGATTACGGTAGTGACTAATTTGGTGAATCGCCGGAAGTAATGGATTCTGAATCTTCTGACTCCAGCGTCCTCTGGGCAAGCGAGTGCTGAATACTGCCTTCCCCGTAGCCCAGGTCATACAGGCTTGACTGCTCTGG
>NZ_JACJOR010000389.1:0-5584 GCF_014695615.1 Leptolyngbya sp. FACHB-711 | reverse complement strand
CGAAACAGCGATCGCAGCCGAATCCCCAATCCTGTTCCTAGTAAAGCAAAGGTAATCCACAGCCAGCCATGCAAACTGGTGGAAGCGATGCCGCTGAAGTAAGCTCCCACATTGCAGCCAAACGCCAGCCTTGCCCCGTAGCCCATCATCAAGCCCCCGATTAGCGCAGCGGCGATCGCCCACCTGGAAACAGGTTTTTTGACCGTCAAGCGTCCTGCCAGCGCAGCAGCGAGGGCAGCTCCCAGCACAATGCCGAAATTCATCACGGAGGTAATGTCAGCAAATATGCTCTGCTCCAGTGCCTCGGCTCCCATCCCCTGACTCCAGAATTCGCTGGTTGCCGGATTCCAGCCCAACGCCTGCGCAATTTTGGCTGTCCACAGGGTAAATCCCCAGGTAACACCCCAGGGTCGACCTGCGATGAGCAGCGTCAATCCATTCAGGATGGCAAGAGCAATTGCACCGAACACGAGCGACCAGGGACCATACAGTAAATGCTTCAGATTAAAAGGCTCAGCAGGAGTAGGGGTTATATCATCCGCAGTCTGATTAGATTTGCCCCATTGCCATAGCAGCAAAGCGATCGCACCCAGCAGAACAAGCTGTAATCCAACCCCTGCCCATCCCCAGGATTTGAGGAGGGAAATGGGGTCAGTCGCAGGAAGTCCTGCCCACACTGATCCGGTCAGACTTGCCCAAAAAGAACCGATGCCAAAGGTCAGCAATGTTAACAGCATCATGCTACTGCCGCCGCCGATCGTGTAGAGCGTACCGCAGGCACAACCGCTGCCTAACTGCATCCCAACACCAAACAAAAATGCGCCGATCGCTCCCTGGACGCCCACTGGCGCAACCGCTGCCCGTAAGCTCTGACCAAAAGCACTTCCGGCTAACAGGAATGGTGCAAAGAGCAGCGTTGCGATCGCCAGCATCAGAAGTTGTGCCAGTACGCCTCTCACATCACGGTGGACAAACAGTTTTCGGTAGGACGAGGCAAAGCCAAAGCTAGCGTGATACAGGCTTATTCCAAACAGTCCGCCAATCAAAAATAAAACACTTTGCTTTAGCCCACCAAAGGGACTGACAACGATCCCTCCCAGCGCAAACAGCCCAAACAGAACGGCGATCGGGATTGTTTGAGGACGGGGAGAAGATTGCGGATACTGGGATAGGGCAATGTTAGACATGGAACTTCTGCGGCGGTTACGACTGAGAAGACGGAGACGGAGACGGAGACGGAGACGGAGACGGTGTTGGAGAAGATTCCTGGGAGGAACCCTCTTTCTTGGGTTCTTCGGGCTGACTGGGGGCGCAGCTTGCGATGTATCCCAGGCTAGTTGAACTCACTTCAACCATCCACGAAAGAAGAGCCAAACCCAGAACAGATGTAGTGGCGATCGCTCCACCAAACAGTAAAAAAATAAATCGCATGAGATGACGCAGAAGAGTAATGAGACATTAAGCAAAAAGGAACAGGAATGGAAAGTAGGGAATAGTTAGCTAAGTTTTTGATGCTCCTGCGATCCCATCCTCCACTTTCCTCAAAATACCTGCATTAAGCACCGGCACCTGTCTCTACAGGCAAGTCTGGATTGGAGGAATATTCTGTCCAAGATCCTTCGTAAACCCGAACGTTGGGGTATCCTAACAGGTGCTTCAGAACGTGATACTGCAACGTTGCTTCACGTCCAGTACTGCAGGTCACGATAATGTTGTCTGTGGGTTTCACATTGCGCGATGCCAGAATTTGACGAATTTCATCCAGAGGCTTCAGTTGGTGGAAGTTTGATTCTCCCACGGTAAATGAAACCCAGGGGATATTTTTAGCACCAGGAATATGTCCATTTCGCGCCCAAACCTGCTGCTGCCCGGAGAACAGTTCCGGTGGACGAGGATCAATGAAAGTCACGCCAGGTTTACCAATTAACTGTCTGACCTCAGCTAAAGTCACTCGTACGGTGGGCTGATCGCGTACTGTAAAACGTCCAAGATCGTAAGCAGGAAACTCCTTACTAACGGGCAATCCGGCTGCTTTGTACCCTGCAAAGCCCCCATCCAAAACCGCAGCATCGGCATGTCCAGTGCGTTCGAGCAGATAAGCGACCATCGTTGCTCCTAACACATCCCGACCATCGGAATAAACGAGGACTTTACTATCGTCACTCACGCCTGCCTGAGAAAAGAGCGATCGTAATTTATCGGCTTCCCAGTACTGCACGGGAAGTGTACCATTGGGTCCCCGGAAAGTGTTATCTGCAATATGCACTGCATTCGGGATATGTCCACCAAAGTAATCGAACGGACTAATTCGGACATCCAGGATGCGAAGTTTAGGATCGTTCGCGTGCTGAGTTAACCAAGTGGGCTGCACAAATTGCACATCAGATGTTTCAGTCGCTAGCGAGGGCAGAATTGATAGAGATGGAATTACGATCGCTGCCAGAAACATTGAAACAACAAATGCAAATCCTTTAATTCGCAAGGATTTTGCCGTCCATAATTTCAGCTTGAGACAACCTTGCCAAAGTCTAGAAGCCATGCCATTACTCCATTAGAGAAACCAAAATTAAGGCGAAATTAGTCAGAAGCCGTCCATTTCTGATGGCTTGAAAGTAAACGTCTTCTATCATTTCTATAAAGTACGGTAAATACATCGACTTACCGTGGATGCTAAAGAATATCCCATAATGCTGGATCGATTGCAAGGAGAATCTGCTCGATCAGGTATTTAAGCGGATTAAAGTAGGAGTAACCGCAAATTAAGAATGGGGGTACATCAGTCGACATCAGGTTGAACCTACGAACCCCCGCACGATATTTTTGTTCAGGAATCCTTAACGGCGGTTGTGTCGCAAGAACTTGTTAAGGACAAACGATGGTAACGTTTGCATTCCCTTAAGCAGCAATGCCAAATACCTCAATAGCAGAGGCTATCAAGCACAGAAAATTTCTCTATGTAGGGACAGTAATCAGAAGATTGCCTGTAGAGTGATTTCAGTCCAAAATATACTTAAAATCACTTCCTACTGCCAATGTCAGATAGCCGGATTCATCTGGTCAACAGTCAAACTGGAAATATCTTTCCGGCTGCTCCTGCTGGAAGTGTGTTGTTTTCGAGCGTGAATGCAGGTTGGCAGGGAATCACTGTTGAACTTCACCGAATTTCATCGTTTGAACTGCCCGAACACTATATCGATGGACATCGTTTGGCGGTCAACATTGGTCAACCTGTTCACTACGAATGGAAAGAGGGCAAGCGTTGGCGACAAACGACTTTGAACCCAGGTGATTTTTGCTTACAGACACATGGAGATATCAACTTTCCTCGATGGTGGGGAAACTTTGAGCTTTTGGCGATCGCCCTTGACCCTCAATTTGTTCGCCAAGCGTTTCAAGATACGGGTGCTTCAGAAAACATTAGTTTTCTAACCCGTCGAGGTGAAGCTGATACAACAATTGCTGACTTTACTCGTCGCTTTAGAGCAGAATTAGCTTCTGGAAGCTACTGTGGCACGCTTTATGGTGAATCGCTTGCGGTCGCCTTTGCTCTTCATCTGATTGAGTATCACAGCGGTCGTTCCCAAAAACTGCGTAAAGCAGCTGGAAAGCTCTCATCACAGCAGCTAAAGCAGATTATCGAGTACGTTCATGAACATCTAAGCGAGGAGTTGAGTTTAGTTGACTTAGCCGAACAGATGAACCTGAGCGCATTTCACTTTGCGCGTCTCTTCAAAAATTCGTTGGGACTTTCCCCACATCAATATCTGTTGCAAAACCGAGTCGAGCGTGCCAAGAAGCTGATTGCGATCGCCGGTAAACCAGATCTGACAGAGATCGGGTTGCAGGTGGGCTTCTACGATCAAGCGCATTTTACCAAAGCCTTTAAGCGAGTCGTCGGCATTCCACCCAAAAGCTTCTTCAAGCAGGTTGCAAGCTAAGCAAGATTTTACAATTTTTCGACACGGCTGTTTCGATAAGCTGTCCTCAGAGTTTAGGAGGAGCGAACCAGTGAAGAAGCTAAATCGTTCACGTCGTGGATTAATCAAAGGTGCTGCCTTGGCTGCAACTGGAATGACACTAGGAGCAGGACTATCCCCTTTACGAACCCAAAAAGCAACAGCACAGGCTCCCACTCAGCCCGCTGCACAGCCTCAACCCTCCAGCCCGCTTCCTTTGACTGGAAAGGTCGCATTCGTTACTGGAGCGGCGCGAGGGATTGGACGGGCAATTTCAGAAGTTTTCGCAATGAATGGTGCCGATGTTGCCATGTTGGATATTGCCGATCCCTCTCGTCTGAACTCTTCACGGGGTTATCGTGTTGCCAACCTGGATGAGTTTAGCGCAGCCGTTGCTTCTGTCAAGCAATACGGCACAAAGGTGCTGCAAATTCAGGTTGATGTTCGAGATTTAGCAGCAATGCAGTCTGCGGCAGAACGCACGAACCGGGAATTGGGTGGAATTGATGTTGTCGTTGCCAATGCAGGCTATGTGGCATGGCACAGCTTTGAGGATGGAACCCCTCAACTCTGGCACGATGTATTCGATGTCAATGTTCACGGAGTTTTCAATACAGCAAAAGCTGCCGTTCCGTTTCTCAAGCAGCGGGGTGGTGGACGCATCATCAATATGGCATCTGTGGGGGGCAGGGCTGGATTTGCTGGAAACGGTGCTTATACATCGACGAAGTGGGCTGTGATTGGGATGACTAAGCAAGCTGCTCAAGAGTTGGGGCAATACAACATCACAGTGAACGCGATCGCGCCAGGTGCAGTCAACACGGCAATGTATCGTAGCGAGGGACAGATGCGATCAATGGGTGTCTCCACTCCAGAGCAACAGGACGCACTAATTAATCCAGTGAGTCCACTGGGCAGTGCTGGAGCGATTGAGCCAGAGGATATTGCCCAAACAGCACTTTTCCTGGCAAGCAATGCAGCAAAAACAATTTCAGGAACGACGATCGATAATGCGCTGGGCTTCAATGCGAGCTATACAGCGTGAGCCTCGTTTCTTGAATGTTGAGTATATTATCCTACTGTCTAACAATTGCGTTGCAGCTGCAGACGAAAGATTTTGGTCTAAATATAGAAGCTACCTGCCGCCGCTGAACGCAGCCTTTAACACTCAACACACTGCCAAAAATGACTAGGAACGGCAGCGCTCCTTGCCCCCATCCTCGATAGAGCGAGGCTCTAGGGCGTATTACAGGCGATCGCTCAGCGTTTATTTTCGGCAGTGTGGTTTAGCTCAAGGTTGATGTAGCGGTGGTAAGTGGGACGGCTAATTCCCAAATGCTCACAGATGGAAGTGACCGATCGCTTTGGATCTGCTGCTAACGATCGCCCAATCTCAATCTCTTGGGGTGGCAGCTTCTGCTGTCGTCCCCCTTTCCGACCTCTGGCTCTTGCCACTTGTAGTCCTGTTTGGGTGCGTTCTTGGGCGTTGCAGAATGGGGATATGAAACCAGGGTAAAACCAATGCAATGTTCCGAATGTCGCTCAACTGATATTAACCTGGCAAGTATAGAGAGTGCATAAGGTCAGGCAGCATAAGCAATGGCAGGATGTTTAAAGTACCGCACGAT
>NZ_JACJOR010000388.1:0-40480 GCF_014695615.1 Leptolyngbya sp. FACHB-711 | reverse complement strand
GTCGCGTTACTGGATGCAAAAGTGCCTGTGGTGGCGATTGCCATGCCGGGAGCGGTGTATGAGAAAGTGATTTCTAACGCTCAAGAAGCGAAAGCTCGTGATGCGCGTTTAATTGGTGTGACACCGATGAATGATGCTCATGCGGCGGAAGTGTTTGATGATATTCTGCCCGTGCCTTCGGTCGAGGAACTGCTTTCTCCAATTCTGACGGTCATTCCACTACAATTCCTGGCGTATCATATTGCGTCGCGCCGAGGCTTAGATGTGGATCAGCCGCGTAATTTGGCGAAGTCAGTGACAGTTGAATAGTTTAACGAAGCTGTTCTAACGAAGCTGTTCTCGATGTTTGTATGCAAACAATAAAGTCTTGAACTCGCGCGTAAAGTTCTAAACTCGTGCGTAAAGTCTTAAACTAACTGTCACACTGAAGGAAGGTTGTGGCAGTTAGCTTGTCTATATGGAGAATGTTCTAACCTAGAAGATGAGAAAAACGGTGGCTTGTCCCTTGTGTACGCAATCAGCCCATCAAGTTCGTTTGCCATTCAGATATTTTTTGCGACGCAACACTGTGGCTACATTAGCCTAATTGAGACAGTCCCAATTAAGACAGTGAAGCTGTTCCTATAGTAGATATTACAAACATTATAAATATCACAAACATTGCTAAGCCCGACTACCGTTGTCAGTCGAGAGTTTTTTGTTGGCAGTCTTGCGCCTTGTCATTCCTGTTTAACTCGGTGCAGTTCTTTCCAGTTGGCTATTTAGCGGCTGGAACAGCTTAACAACAAAGGTTGTTCCTTCGCCCACTTCACTCTCTACATCAATTTGCCCGCCATGCAAGTCTAAGCAATGTTTTACGATGGTTAGCCCTAGCCCAGTTCCAGGAATTTTGCCCACATTGTTTGCTCGTTGAAAAGGTTCAAACAAATGCTTTTGAGCATCAGAAGGAATTCCAATTCCCATATCTCGAACTTGTAAGGTGACTTGTTCTTCATGACAGGAAAGGTCAAAATAGACGGGGCGATCTTGGGGAGAGTATTTAATTGCGTTTGAAATTAAATTCGTGAGAATGTGCCTGAGGAGTTTTTGATCCAGACAAGCATTCTCGCAGTGCCCCTGACTGTTGAAAAGGATGCGGTGCTTTGAACCTGTGCTAAATTGGATTTCCTCGACTAGTCTTCGACAGAAGCGATCTAAATTTAAAGAGGCTGGCTTAAACTTCAAGCTTCCACCTGCGGCTTGACCAACAGATAATAAATCATCCAACAATTGATTCATCGATCGAACCGATTGTTGAATTATGTATAAAAACTCGCGTCGTCTTTCTTCGGTTAAATTATGATTTTCCTGCTCCAGCAATTGGGCACAGCCCAGAATTGAGGTCATCGGACCTCGAAGTTCATGAGCTGCCATTGACCAAAACCGAGATTTTAGCTCACTCAACTCTTTCTCTTTTTCTAGAGCGACGCGAATCGCAGTTTCTGACAATTTCCGGCGGAGGGCAACTTCGACTGCAACATGCAAGTCCCGCTCATCAAACGGCTTCACGATATATCCAAAGGGGTCTGTCACTTTGGCTCGTTGCAATGTGGCTTCATCAGCATAAGCCGTTAAATAAATGACAGGCGTATCAAAATCGGCTCGAATTTGCTCTGCCGCTTCGATGCCATCCATTTGACCTTTAAGTCGGACATCCATTAAAACTAACTCTGGTCGTAATTCCGCGACCTTTTCAACCGCTTCTTCTCCAGAGGCGACTGATGCAGGTACACTGTACCCCAACTTTTTCAATCGCTTCTCGATATCACGGGCAACAACTCTTTCATCCTCAACGACTAAAATCCTTTCATTAGCCATTTATTGTTCCCTTCCTATACTTTCTAATTCTGAAAATGTAATTCTAAAGGTCGTTCCTGTTCCTTCTGTTCGATCGAGTTCTATAGTGCCTTCGAGTTGTTCAGTAAAGACGCAGACAAGTTCCAAGCCGAGTGATTCTGTGTTACGGAAGTCTAGCTCTAACGGAAAGCCAATTCCATTATCCTGAACAGTTAATATGAATCGATTGTCAGAAGTGGGGGAAATTTCAATAAGGATTTCATTTTCTGAGGTTGGCGTAGGAAAAGCATGTTTTAAGGTATTGGAAACTAATTCATTGATGATTAATCCACAGGGAATGGCTGTATCAATATTGAGCCAAACGCCTGCTGCCTCAGCTCGTAGCGTTGCTGCTTGCGAATTTGCCGTATAGGACCGAAGCAGATTATTCGCCAAGTCACGAATATATTCATCAAAGTTGATTTTGAGTAAATCACTCGATTGATGCAGTTTTTCATGAATCAGCGCCATTGAACGAATTCGATTTTGGCTGTCCTTGAACAGTGCAAGTACCCTTTCGTCCCTGATGTAGTCCGATTGAAGTCTCAAGACACTTGAAATCACCTGTAGATTATTTTTGACCCGATGGTGGATTTCTTTCAATAGGGCTTCTTTTTCCTTCAATGACAGTTTTAGCTGCTCCTCGGTTCGCTTGCGTTCTTTCAGTTCGTTCTGGACTTGCTGATACAGCTCAGATTGTTGAATCGCGATCGCCATATGAATTGCGAGTTGCTTCAATAAATCAACTTCAAACGATCGCCATTGTCTGGGGCCAGAGCAGTGATAGGCACATAATAATCCCCACAAGTGTTCTCCTTGCAGGATCGGGACAACCAGGCTTGCTCGTATATCGTATAGGACCAGAATGTCAATATGACACTGAGTTAAACCAGCTGTATAAATATCCTCACAAACCTGAGTCCGTCCATTCTTATAAGCTTGGGCATAGTTTTGCCCAAAGCACTTATCCTGGATGCTGCTATTGAGTGCAGGCCTCCAACCGTCTTCGACTGACTCGACCACGACGGTGCCACTCCAGTCTGGATGGAACTGGTAGATAATCACTCGATCTGCTTTGAGAAATTGCCGGACTTCCTCGACACTCCGCTGCAGGATGTCATTAAGATTCAGGGACTCTCGGATGTGGAGTGCCATCGCGGCTAGAATCTGGCTGCATTGCAGCTGTTCCAGCAAGCCTACCGGATTTTCTAGCAGATGAAGAGCCAATTCTGAACCCTGTTCTTGAGCCAATTCACCGCTTGATGCCTCAAACTGCTCGATCGATCGCTGCAGTTGTTCCGCAGCGTCATACATCTCATTAAGAGCCAGAACCTCTAGAAAACTTGTGGGTGAGACAACGCCTAAAAGTTCTCCCTGGGGTCCGTATACCCCAAACCGCTGCACTTTTGCTTGCTGCATCTTCCAGTAAGCAACTAATATCGACTCTGAGGATGGGAAGTGCAGGAATGGGCTGCTCATCACTGTCTGAGCTTGTATCTGCGATAAATCTAGCCCTAATGTCCAAAGCTGAAGCACATGCCGCTCTAAAAGTAATCCCACAGGGTGGGAATTATCCTGCGTATCATCTGCTGCTGTCAGCACGACACAATCCGCTTCACAATCAAGCATTAATTGAGCTAACTGGAGAACTGATGTAGCTGCAGGTGCTTGAACGATCGGCGGAGAAACAATTTCTGCTAACTGCTTTAATTTCAGTAGTTCATCTAGTTGTAAGACACAGCGGAGACTCGCCGGGGTGATGATACCGAGCCACTGCTCCTGCTCATCCACAACAGGAAGATGATAAATCTGATGCTGACGGAGCTGAGCGAGGGCAGTAAAAACGTTTTGATCTTCAGTTTGGGTCAAGGCGATGACTGGTTGACGCACAACGTCAGCAACTTTCACTGCCGTTAAATCTCGCCCTGAAACAATCGCCTGTAGGGCGTCTCTCTCTCCGAATACCCCCAGGAGCCGTACCCCTTCTACAATCAGAATGCCACTTGCTCGCGCTTCGCTCATCAGTACGGTATTGAGCGAGAGTTCTAAACCCGGAAGAACACAGCTGCTCTGCGCTTTGCTCATCATCCTAATCGCGCTGCCCAGGGACGCATCAGGAGCTATGGTCAACGGGCGTCGATCAATTGCAGAATCTAAAGATAAGGAAGGGGCTGATGAATTTTGCGGATGCATGAATCAGTGTTTTTAGCAGCAGGGCTTTAACAAGAGGTTTTATTCGGCAGTAGTTAAGTTAACGTAACTTAACTCAAAATGATGAATTGAGCTAATTCCTATACAAACTATAAGTCATGAATCATAAACTTCTTCTTGGCATGTGGCATTGCTGAACCGGAGTAGGATTAGCCCCCCTAGCCTTCCAAAGTTGGAGGGAACTGGTGCTCAAAGCCCCCCTCGCTCTGGGTGTCGTGCTCCGAGGACTCCGTAGCCCTTTACCCTCTTACCCTTGTGCCCTCTGCCCTTTTTTCTCTTCCCTCTGGCGCGAAGTGCCTCAAAATTTTTTCTAAACATCAGCCACCCGTATGCTTCGCAGTTCCCCAAAGGGGTAATCGCCCCTTCCCCACGCTCCTCTCCCTCCTTCCCTTCTCTCGCTTCACCACAGGCGGTTGTGAAATGCCACCTCTCAAGGACTCTTGGACTGGAAAAATATCAGGTCAGGCGTAAATCCTTTTTCTCCCAACCGCATGACAACATCCCGAACAAACGATCGCTCTCCTATCCACAGCGCCTCGATTCATATTTCAATAGGAGCAAAATTTCAATGGGAGCAAACGTGATCGCCGCAATCGCTCGCCAACCCTGAAGAATCTGTCGCAGCAGTAGTTGGCTACCGACGATCAGGTGATCTTCGATCAGTTCGAGCTTGCCCTCCGGTCGGTGGTGCAAGAACGATTCAAAAATTCTTTAGTAGTAGGATACAAGGTACGATCGCCTCCTCATTGTGGGTCGGCTGCCATGTGGAATGTAGTACCTGAAAGCCTTAATTTACAAAGGCATCAAAAATTGGCAATCCATTTTATCACAGAGTAGGATCAAGAAATTGCAACAAATGGAGTAAATTGGCAAACCATTTTTTCGTACCGCCTAAAAACTGTACCTAAAGATGAGGGTTCTAGACGACGAGATTGGCGATTCGTTTTATTGCTATACAATTTTTGTTCTTAAATTGCGCTTAGCCTGGGTTTCTCCTTGCTGGGCGCATTCTTTTAGAAATTCATAAAGCTGTTCTTTTGACGTTTGCGGAAAGGTAGCACTAGCTTCTACTTCTTGATATTGCCCATTGTGCAATTCGTAAATTCTTAGCTGTTTACCGTTGTATCGCCAGAATTCAGCTACTCCTATTTCTGCATAAAGCACATTTTTGTTGACATCGGTGTGAGTAATATCCACTTCGACAATCAGATCAGGAGGTGGATCAACTGCTAAATCAACGGTTTTGCCTCGCACGATCGGCTCATTCGCAATATAAAATCCTTCGTCGGGTTCCGCTCCAACTTGCAAGTCAGGACGATTCAGCGTCGTTGACCCCATGCTTTTAATGTTGAGATCCAGCTCATCAACCAGGATTTTAATAAAATCACTGATTAAACGACTCAGATTCTCATGTGCCTCCAAGGGGGTCATAATCTCTAACGTTCCTTTGTAGTAGCGCAGAAGAGCCGCTCGCTTCTCCCCCAACGCTTCTAGAATTTTCTGGTAAGCCTCCCAACTCACACCATGCAATGTGACGCGCTTCTCGGCAGGTAAGCGATCGATCGGTTGAGCAGAAATGGAATGGGCAGTAGGCATAATTGCACCTTTCCCGGCTTCACGGCTGGCGATGCAGCGTTTTATCTAGATTTGTGTTTACGAGTTTAGCACTGGCACAAGGCACGGTTGGCAGCAAGGACGCATGACAGGCAGAAACGATCGCGTGATGCCCTCATGATAAAGGCGGTATGCGAGCGCTCCCTTTTGTTTGACTGTGTTAGCTTGCGATCGGATTTCTTTTTCAGCCCTACCGCTTGTGCTTCGTTGCTGTTTGACCCAAACTGTCCTTTCATGACACTGTGAAAAGTAACAACGCTTTTGATAATTGATTCTGGGGACGATCAGAGAGACGATCGAACAATTTGTAAAGCGATCGAATAATTTACCTCAGTCAAACTATAATCGCTGAAGGGGAGTCGATCGGTGAGTTTTCTCAATCTGAAGATATTGTTGAGCAGACGAAAGCGATCGAGTGGTGTTGATCGAAAACAAATTTCCCAACAGAACAATCATGCATCTTTTCTGGGAGAACTGTAAGCGACCGATTCGTAACCGGCTGAAACAGGGTAAAGCGTTTTTACGAGGCTATCCCTTTTATTACGCTCGAACGCAAGACCCCGAATTTGCTGACCGCTACGGTTATTTATGGAGTGAATTTAGAACGCCGATTCCCGATCGCGGTACTCCCGAAATTCGTGCCAATCGTCTGTGGAATTTGCAGCTTGCAGCCGAACGGATTCACTGCTTGCGCTTAGCACCGGGAGCAGTTTTCAGTTTTTGCGATCGGATCGGTGAACCTACTTTAAAGAATGGATTTCGAGCCGCTCCAGTCTTTATTCGAGGTAAAGTTTTGACTGATGTGGGTGGTGGTTTATGTTTGATTGCAACCAATTTGTTTAACACATTTTTGCAGGCAGGCTGCGAGATTTTAGAACGTCATTGTCACAGCATTGATGCCTATGGCGACGAACGCTTTTATCCGCTGGGGCAAGATGCTGCGGTTGCCTATGGCTACAAAGATTTAGTCGTGAGAAACTCCAGTCAAATTGCTTTGCAGTTGCGCTTTCAAGTTCTGGGCGATCGGGGTGAAGTGCATTCCAGCGTATGGGGTGAACAGCCTTACTCGATTCAAATTAAGATTGAATCTCAAGTGTTAGAAGAGATTCCTCCTGCCAAAGCAGACGATTGCTCCGGCTGGATTGTGGAAACAACGCGCTCCGTTCAAAAGACTTCCGATCTGTCCCTGTCCCCTCAATGGCAGTTAGACTATCGCACCGTTAGCCATTATGCCCCCTGTGAACGATCGTAGATAATGAGCGATCGTAAAAAAACACTGCTTTCCTGACTGCTCCCATTGCCTCGAACTGTGGCTTAGATATCAAGATTGACGGTGAGGGGAATCGTTTCGGTGTGAATCAGGAGGGTTGTTCTGATGAATCAGCAATCAAGGGCAGAAAACGATGGTAGAAAACGATCGACTGCCTTTGTGATACTGGCTACTTGCGATCGTCTCCGCTTGCTGATGCGTTAATGTGCGATCGATGCTGCCTTGGGGTAACAAGCCCTGGAACTAAATTTAGTTATCTAAGAACCTTTTGCGTTTCGCGATCGTCTATCTTATGAGAGGCGCAGTGGAGATCGGGCAGTGCAATTTAAGATTCGTTCGTGGATTATTGAAATTGGGTTTGGTATTGGCCTTTTGCTGCTAGCAAGTCTGGCTCTGCTGCTGGCGATGGAGCATCATCCTCAAATTCCTCAGCCCCATAGCTCGACAAGACAGATCATGCCAGGCAGTTCTCTAGCGAGAACAATTATCCCTTTGGGAAACAGCGAAGCGATCGGCTGAGAGACGTAGAAACTTAGCGACAATTTAGACACAGGGGAGTCCGCAAAATCTGGTATCCTGCTGTCATTTGTGTTGCTCCCTCTCCCAAAGACTCGGCTATAGTGCTTAAGGACAATTTGAGAAAACGATTCTGAAGAAACGGGTAAAATCTTTCGGCAGTTCTGTCCGTCGTGAGGCGGGTTGCGCTGGTGCACAGCCGAAGGACAGCGGTGGGAAAGGCGAGTGGGGTGAGACGGATGACGAATTCTCCCAATGATAATAAAGAGAATCAGCCTGAGCAGCAAACGTCTACAGCGAGGCAAAACCGTACGGGGGGCAGGCGGCGCACGGTAATTCGGGCGGGTTTCGTCGCGGGGGGTCTGCTGCTCGTGGGGCTGGCAGGTGGCGTGTGGTGGGCATGGCGATTTGTGAACGAGGGTTTGTCTCCCCTGATTGCTCGTCAGGTCAGTACGCAGCTCAATCGTCCGGTGCAGGCAGGCGAGGTCGAGCAGATTTCTTTGACGCGGATTGTCTTTGGTCCTTCTGCAATTCCGGCAACGCCAACCGATCGCGATCGGCTAGAAATGCAGCGGGTTGAGGTCACGTTTAACCCGTTTGAAGTGTTGTGGGATCAAACGCTCAGCGTAGATGTGACGCTGGTAAACGCCCAAGCATTTGCCGACCAGAATGCAGAAGGACAGTGGATCACCACAAGGGCAAGAAACAACGAAAATGCACCTGACCCTTTTATTGCCGTTGAAGTCGATGCGCTGCGCGTGCGGGATGGCACATTAACGCTGCTGCCCTATGGAAACGTAGAGGAATCAGAAGTGGTTGACCCGGATGAGCCGAATCCGCAAAACCCGACGCCCGAACCGCGTGACGATGATTCGCCGGAAACCCTTTCCCGCAATGCCGTTGCCCGTCCGCAAATTGTGATCCGAGATGTGGATGCCGCTACGCTGTTTCGGAATCAAAACAGGCTGATTTCCTACGAAGTCACGGGCAGACCCGATACTGGGGGCGAACTGCGAATCGAAGGCGAGTCTAACCTTGATCGCGAACAAACCACGCTCCGCGCCAGAGGTGAAAATCTGCTGGGTCCTGATGTGAATCTGCTGGTTCCGCTGCCTGTGGAAATTAGAGCCGGACGCTTATCGAGCGATCTGGAGGTGGTGTTTCCCCCCGAAGACGAGTCGCTTCAGCTCAACGGAGTCGTGCAGTTTCAAAACGCGACGGGCAAAATTAAGCAGGTTCCACAGCTCTTGACGCAGGTCAACGGCAGGCTGCGGTTTCGCGGTCAGGATGTGTTCTTTGAAAACGTGCGCGGCAGATATGGCTTAATCCCGACTCGGGTGGGCGGCAGCCTCAACACCCAGCGCAACTACAACCTGAGGGCGCAGGTCGATCGCACCACGATTCGAGATCTCTTCAATACGTTTGACGTGGATTCTCCGGTTCCCGTATCCGGTGAAGTGCGCTCTCAGCTTCAAATTACTGGGGCGATCGATAAGCCAGTGGTTTCGGGCGTGGCGGAGAATTTAACGCCTATCGTTGCCGATCGCGTGACGTTTCAGTCGGCGCAAACTCGTTATCGGGTCGGGGATAGCGTTCTGGCGTTTGATGGGATTCGGGCAGTGCCGCGTGGGGGCGGCTTGGTTACGGGCAGTGGACGCATTGGCTTTGGCGAAAACAGCAGCGTTGCCTTTAATCTACAGGGACAAAACCTGCCTGGTGACACGATTGCCCGTCAATATGGCGCGAATCTGAATAATTTTACGATCGGCTTAGTCGATGCCCAGGCGCGGCTTTCGGGTTCTCCCGATAATCTGGTGACGACGGTAGATTTTCAGGCTCCTCAGGCAACCTATGCGGCACGGGGAAGAGTGCGAATTGCGGGCGATCGAATCCAGTTGCAGGATGGGGCAGCTCTGGTGGCAGGCGGCATTGTTCGGGCAGATGCAGAATCCGTCAACGGACGATTCACCGCAGATGTTCAGACTTCGGGGGTTGCGCTGCGGCAGTTTTCGCCGGATTTGCGGGGCTTGCTGAGCGGTGATTTCCAGCTTGCAGGCAGTTTGAATAACCTGAGTCCAAGGGCGATCGCGGCATCGGGACAGGTGCGGCTATCGGAGGGGCTAGCAATTATTAACTCGCCTTTAACGGCAGATGTGCGCTGGCTGGGCGATCGGCTTCAGGTTCGCAATGCGACGGCGACGGGCTTTCAGGCAGACGGATTGGTGTTTGCGCGGCTGGAAGGCACGCCTGCGATCACCAATCTGGATTTGAATGTGAATTTGCAGGATTATGCGCTCTCTGAACTGCCGATTAATACTCCAGAGCAAATCCGGCTGGCAGGACGCACCAACTTTAGCGGACGAGTCACGGGAACACCCGATGCGCCACGAGTCGCCGGACGGCTGGGCTTAAACGATTTCCGCGTGAATCAGGTTGCCTTTGAACCGCGCCTGACCGGAGACTTTCGCTACACGAATCGCGGTATCAGCCTGGATGTGGCAGGACAGCAGGATCGAGTTGCCCTGACGCTGGACGATCGCAACCGTCCGGTGAGTTTCCTGGTGCAGCAAGGAGAGTCGATCGCGCAAGGACGCACCGCAGGCGACATTCTCACGGCAACGCTGGAAAACTTTCCGCTTCAGGTGTTGGGTCTTGCCCCCGCTGCAGATTACGGCATTGGCATTGTCGCGGGTGAGGCAAGCGGTCAGATCGAGGCGAATATTGCCAATTTGAATAATCCCAGCGTCATCGGGCAGTTGACGATCGATCGTCCGGCGTTAGGCTATATTGCAGCCGAGCGGTTTGCGGGACAGTTCCGCTATGTAGACGGGGTGGCGGTGCTGCAACAGGGCGAACTGCAACAGGGCGGTAGCCGCTATTTGCTATCGGGAACGTTTAATTCGCGATCGGACAATCCGCTGCAAGCTCGCATTGTGGCAGATCAGGGGCGGATCGAAGACATTCTCACGGCACTTCAGTTCTTTAATTTTTCTGACTTTGGGCGTGGGCTACGTTCCCCGGTTTTTGCGACTGCTGCCGAGGTTCAGCCCTTTTCGGTGGGTCAGCCGGATGCCGCTCTCATCAATCAGCTTCGCCGTTACTCAGAAATCAATTTGTTGCTGAGTCAGCAGGCTGCTGCGCGGGAACAGTCTTCGTTTTTGCCCGATCTCTCGAAGCTGCAAGGCGTGTTTACCGGGGCGATCGACATTGCCTCTTCTGCCCAAACTGGCGTGGATGTTCGATTTGACCTCGCTGGGCGAGATTGGCGATGGGAAGATTATCAAGTCGATCAGGTAATCGCACAGGGACAGTTTCAGAATGGCGTGCTGACGCTGCTGCCGCTCCGGTTTCAGTCGGATGAGTCGTTTCTCACGTTTTCGGGGCAGGTGGGCGGTGAACAGCAGTCTGGACAGTTGCTTGCCGAAGGAATTCCGGTAGAGGCACTGCGCGATGTGTTCCGGCTGCCGATCGACATTGAGGGCGATCTAACCGCAAACGCCACCCTGGCAGGCTCGATCGGAGATCCGCAGGTGATCGGGGAAATTCAGCTCAATAATACGATTGTCAACAATACGGAACTGCCGCCGCTTCGCAATTTGTTTGGCTACAACGATGCACGGCTGACCTTTGATACAGACTTTGTGCGTGAGCAGCCGCAGACCACTGCAAACAGTGCGACAAACAATAATGGGACAAACAATCCAGATGGCTCCAGAAACATCACGCCCGAACCCGCCGAACCCACCTCAACCGACGAGTTTTCACTCACGGGCAGCATTCCCTACAAGTTTCCCTTTATGACAGTGGAGCCAGCGTCGAGTGCCTTTAATGTCAATCTGAATGTGCGAAACGATGGGCTGACTCTGATTAACGCCTTTACCGATCAGGTGGCATGGCGCGAGGGACAGGCAGATGTGCAGGTTCAGGCAAGCGGCATTTTGACCGACACTCAGCAAGATCTGACGATCGGCGGCACGGCTGAATTTGCTAATGCTCGCGTTTCGGCGCAGGCTCTGCCCGAAGATATCACCAATCTCAACGGCACGATCGTCTTCAGAAACGATCAGGTTCAGGTGCAAAACCTGCAAGGTGAGTTTAGCGACGGGCAAATCGTAGCGCAGGGAACGCTGCCGATCCTCCTGCCGCTGACCGTGAATAACCCCGACAACCAGCCGCCGCTCACACTCAATCTGGACAATATCGCGCTCGATCTGCAAGACCGCTACGAAGGTGATGTCGCCGGACGGGTCATTCTCACCGGAACAGCTCTGGCTCCAGAAATCAGCGGCGAAGTTTTGCTAAGCGATGGGCAAGTGCAGTTACCCGAAGACAATGGCTCAACGATCGCCGCCGCCCCAACTTCCCAGTTTGGCAATACAGAGTCCTCGCTTTTCACACCCCCTCTCTTGCAGAGTCTGCGGCTCACGCTAGGTGATGATTTGCGCGTCACCCGCGATCCGCTGCTGAGCTTTGTGGTGACAGGAGATTTAATTGTGGATGGCACGATCGACGATCTGCGCCCGGAGGGAACTGTGCAGTTGCGGAGTGGTCAGGTCAACCTGTTTACAACGCGCTTTAATCTCGATCGCGATTACACCAACACGGTCGTTTTCCAGCCCAGTCGCGGGCTTGATCCATTACTGGATGTGCAGTTAGTTGCCTCTGTCCCTGAAATCACCCGATATCCGGTTCCCAATACTTCTCCGTTTGCCGCTGCTGAAGTTGCCGATCTACCCTTAGCTGCCGATTTTGGTCGCCTGGAAACTGTGCGAGTGCAGGCAAGCGTCGCCGGACCTGCCAGCCAGGTGTTCAACAATCTAGAGTTAACCAGTAGCCCCAACCGCAGCGAAACCGAAATTCTCGCGCTGATCGGCGGTGGCTATGTTAGCACCCTGGCTCAACAAGGCGGCGTGACAACCGCGATCGCCTCCCTTGCCGGATCAGCCGTATTAAGCCAGCTCCAAAACCTGATTAGCAACGCCCTCGGCTTAACCGACTTCAGCCTCTTCCCCACTACCCTCGTTTCCGATGATGCCCGCACTTCCACCCTGGCGATCGCCGCTGAGCTGGGCTTTGACATCACTGACAACCTTTCTGTTTCCGCTCTGCAAATCCTCACCGCCCCCGAACCTACCCAATTAAACCTGCGCTACCGCCTCACCAATGAGCTCTCTGTCCGAGGCTCCTCCAACTTCCAGGGAGAAAGCCGCGCCATCCTGGAATTCGAAACTCGCTTCTAACCTCGCCCCTCCATCCCTCTACCCCTCCACCCCCTCCGCATCCCCCACTCGGTAGAATAGAAAAGGAGAACCTCACCGATATCGATCGCCCCCAATGCTGGATTCGCTGCAAACTTTCCTTTATCACCTTGCCCATTCCGCCGATACGTTGGTATCCGATCAGCTCGTTCACCTGAGTCCGGTCAGCGTTGGGGTGATTTTTCTGGCGGGACTGCTTACCAGTCTCACTCCCTGTATGCTGTCGATGTTGCCCATCACGATCGGCTATATCGGCGGCTACGAAGCCAGAAGTCGGATTCAGGCAGCCGTTCAGTCAGCATGGTTTGCGCTGGGCTTGGCGACTACACTGGCAGGGCTGGGTATTGCAGCGGCGATCGTCGGTCAGGTTTACGGTCAGGTCGGGATTGGTTTACCGATCGTCGTCAGCATGATTGCAATTTTGATGGGGCTGAACCTGCTGGAGCTACTGCCATTGCAGTTGCCCAATTGGGGCGGAACCGAATGGATTTCAAAAGAGCTACCGGAAAGCGTGCGATCGTATCTGGTCGGCTTAACGTTTGGCTTAGTCGCTTCCCCATGCAGCACCCCCGTTCTCGCCACCCTGCTGGCATGGATCACCGAAACCGGAAACCCGCAATTGGGCGCAATGCTGCTGCTGGCTTACACGGCAGGCTATGTCTCTCCCCTGGTATTGGCAGGAACATTCACTGCATCGATTAAAAAACTGTTAGAGCTGCGTCGCTGGTCGGGCTGGATTACGCCTGCAAGCGGTGCGTTGCTGGTCGGGTTTGGCTTATTCTCGCTGCTGTTTCGATTATTTCCCACAGGGGTTTAGCACAGCGAATTTCTAAGAGGAGGTTTGAATTACGATCGCGATTCGAACCGTCCCCCTTAACCCCCCTCGATTCTGGAGGAACCGAGCCGTCCCCCAACCTCTCACCAGTTAACCCTTTACCTGTGAAGCATTTCCGATCTAGTTCTCAATTCAAAGCCTCCCGTTTATACCCATCGATAGCGGATTTAGGGGCTGTAGCACTCCAATCCTCACAGACATTTCCTAAACAATAACTTTTCAAATTTCCACGTTTATTATTCTCTGTTTTTTCTGTCCTCAAAACTATCTTTAACCATGTCTGCCGATTCCTCCTTTCGCTCTGCCCTGGCTCAATTCACAAATGTTCCCAAACAATATTTCAAAAAAGAACTATTGCCGTTACTTGCCGATTTGCGATTGGCGATCGTCCTCCTTCTCGTAATTGCCATTTTTAGCGTCTCTGGAACCGTGATTGAGCAGGGTCAAACCCTTGCCTTTTATCAGGCGAACTATCCTGAAGATCCAGCTTTGTTTGGCTTTCTAAGCTGGAAGGTCATTCTCACGCTAGGATTCGATCATGTCTACCGAACCTGGTGGTTTCTGGCACTGCTGATTTTGTTTGGCTCCAGCCTCACTGCCTGCACCTTTACCCGCCAGTTTCCCGCCCTCAAAGCTGCCCGTAAATGGAAATATTATGAGCAGCCACGCCAGTTTGAAAAGCTTGCCCTGAGTGCCGAAGTGGATAAGGTTTCGATCGACTCACTCTCCCACCTGCTGAGCCAAAAACGCTATCGCATCTTTCAGGAAGGCGACAAGCTCTATGCGCGGAAAGGCATTACCGGACGCATTGGTCCGATCGTGGTTCATGCCAGTATGCTGCTCATTTTGGTGGGGGCAATCTGGGGCGCAATGACGGGCTTTTTTGCCCAGGAAATGATTCCCAGCGGCGAAACGTTTCAGGTGAGGAATATCTTTGATGCAGGGCCGTGGGCAGCGGCGCAGGTTCCCAAGGACTGGTCAATGCGGGTGAATCGCTTCTGGATCGACTACACACCAAACGGCACGATCGATCAGTTCTACTCCGATTTATCCGTTCTCGATCAGCAAGGGCAGGAAGTCGATCGCCAAACCATTCATGTGAATAAGCCCTTGAGACACAAAGGAGTTACTTTCTATCAGGCCGATTGGTCGATCGCCGCTCTCAAGTTCCACATCAACAATAGCCCCAGCCTTCAACTTCCGATGGCGCAGCTTGAAACTGGAGGCGCAGGTCGCCTGTGGGGAACCTGGATTCCTACCAAACCGGATTTAACGGCAGGCGTGTCGATCGTTGCCAAAGATCTTCAGGGCATTTTGCTGGTCTACGATATGCAGGGCAAGCTGATCGCAACCGTCCGCGAAGGAATGTCTACTGAGGTGAATGGCGTGACGCTGGCGATCGAGCAGGTGGTTGGCAGTACGGGACTTCAGATTAAAGCCGATCCGGGTATTCCACTGGTTTACACCGGGTTTGGCTTGCTGATGCTGGGCGTTGTCATGAGCTACGTTTCCCACTCGCAAATCTGGGCACTGCAAACTGCAAACAGAACCTACATCGGTGGCAAAACGAATCGGGCACAGGTCGCATTCGAGCGGGAGATGATCGAAGTCCTGGAACAACTTGAAACGCCCCAGCCTGACACGACTGAAGCGTTTGCAGAAGCAAAATCCTGATTGACTGACAAATCTAGATCAAGCGACAGAGGCACATCACGGCGGCTCCCATCTTTCGATTGCTTTTACAGCAGGTTTCCAGCGGCTTTGGCAAGCAAGTTAAATTTACCGGATGAGAGTGAAACCATCGCTGCGACCAAGCTGACAACGATCGCGATCGCCCCAAATGACTCGTTCAGCTCTTTGAGCTTATCCAGTGCCTCTTTTAAGTCTTTGGACGCATCGTTGATCGTCTTTTCATAACTACTCATGCCAGCAATAATCTTTGTTAAAAGAGTACTGTTGAGTTTGGCTCGAAGATTAATCAGCTCAAGTTCCAGGGCGTGAACTGTGGGTTTGGCAGGGCTACTTTTTGCCAGTAGATCTGTCACTTCTTTCACCAGATTTTTCTTTTCTGAATCGGTCAAGCCAGTCCTATCTGCCACTGCTTTCACATAGTCCAGAACTGCGGTTTGATCTGCTAACTCCCATTTAACTGTGGAAATCTTGCCTGCTTTGAAGAGTGCTGTTCGTTCAGCAAACGAAGCATCTCCAATTTCTTTGACTGTCGTAATGAGTTCGGCTAACTTTGTTGTGCTTGACATAAGATCTCCTGAAGAAACTTGTTAAAGATCGCTCAATCGAAGACAGGAATTACTGCTTGAAATCAACTCGTTTCATTTTTTCAATCATGGGAGCCGTAGTTCTTTCGTAATCCTTCAAGATGTTGACAATTCTGCTGACATCCGACGGCGTGAGCTGAATCGACACGGGTTCCTGATAACGCTGAGTCGCACGCTCGGCACAAAAAGCATCTTGTTTAAGCGGATCAATTTCTGGCTGTTTCTCCTGATTCAACTTCGTTAAGTCAAGCTTTTCTGCAAAGACTAAACTAATCGATTTGTGGCTCCCACGAGTTGCGTCCAGAACTTTTACAAATTCTTCAGCAAATGCTTTCTTCTCGTTAATCTTGTCGATCGCCTCGTTATATTCGCGATCGAGCCGAAGCAAGCTAAGAGCCTCAGACGGTGTGAAAACAGTGCCTGGTGGTGGCGTCAGGAGTCCGAAATATTGTCGATGCTGGTCTGCTTCTAGCTGAAGCTGATTCACATAAACAACCGACGCAATTTCGATTAATCCCTGGGTGTAGCTGTCAATCGCTTCGTCTGTACAAACCATCACCGGGGGAATTGTGTCTCCGCGAATGTCAGCCGCAACCGCATCAAAAATGACGTTCAGGATACTTGAACCTTGTTCCAGAATTGTGCTGACTGGCTCTGGAACCGAGCCGCTTGTATCGCTCAGCGAGGTAGACAAATCTCCCAACGCGCCCTGTAGCTTTTTCTGATTTTCAGGCGTAATCACGCTGGAGCGATTGTCCGCTAGCATCATCAGATTGTTCAGGTAAGCGATTATCACTTGATTTGCATCTGCGATTCGCCATCCCTAACTCACGATCGTTTTGCCGACAAGCCTCTTCTGCCGCCGCTCTAGTATTGGCAATATCTGGAAATGTGTCGATCGGAACCCTGGCACGCCTGAGGCAGGACTGATAGTAATCAGTTGCCATTTCCTGTGATTTTGCCGCAATTTCTTTGGAGTTCTCGCCTAGCTTTCGCACATTGCTAAAGTCTCGGCATCCCACCAGAGACATTCCAACCAAAAAGCAGAGAGAAACTGTCCTGAACCTGAATTTGAATTCTTTGTGACGCATCGAAACGACTCCCATCGAAAAGCACTAGGCTGGCGATCGTCCACCGTCTGACATAGCAAGTTGAGGAGATTGCTTTAGCTGCTGAATGCTATGTACCGAGCGACCTTTGACGATTTCTGCCTTTGTAAGAACTTATCCAGCCTATAAAAGAAAAAACTGAAAGTCAGCTAACAAGCATTAGGAACTTTCAAGGAACTAAGGTAAGAAAGTGAGGTTATACGGTTAGGAAAAAAGAGCGAATGAGCGGTGAGCAGCAGTTTTCTCCAGAAGAAAATCGGATTGGGAAGGTTTATCTGGTGGGTTCCGGCGTGGGGACGATCGACCTGCTTACGGTCAAGGCGTATCGGCTGATTAGTCAGGCAGAGGCGATCGTGTATGATGCGCTGGTGGATCAGGAAATTCTCGATCTTGCGCCCCCAGGCTGTGAAATTTTGAACGTGGGCAAGCGAGGCGGACAGCCCAGTACCCCTCAAGCGGAGATAAACCGTCTCCTAGTCAGCCTTTGCCAGCAGGGAAAGCAGGTGGTGCGGCTCAAGAGTGGCGATCCGTTTATTTTTGGGCGATCGACCAGCGAGATTCAGGCATTGATGGAGGCAAGCTGCCCGTTTGAGGTGGTTCCGGGCATTTCCTCGGCGTTAGCGGCTCCGCTCTTGGCAGATATTCCCCTGACCGATCCGGTGCTGAGCCGAGGCTTTGCAGTGGTGACGGCACATGAACCTGATGCATTGAACTGGCAAGCGTTGGCACAGCTTGAAACGCTGGTCATTTTAATGGGCGCAAAACAGCTCCCGACCATCATTGAGGAATTGGTGCGGCACGGGCGATCGTCTACTGCCCCGATTGCGATTGTTCGCTGGGCAGGACAGCCCAATCAGCAAATTTGGACAGGAACGCTGGAAACGATTGTGCGGCAAACCGATCGCCAGTCTCTCTCGCCTGCGGTCATGGTGATCGGAGAAGTTGTGCGGCTGCGCCCCTATCTTCAGTTCCCCTTAAACAGGCACAATAGTCGTGATCAGTAAGATCAGTAGATTTACATAAAAACAACGATAGCGATAGAACCGTGGTAAACCTTTTTCTTCCCCGACTACCGCTGCCGCTTGCGGGCAAAACCGTTCTGGTTACGCGAGCGGCTGGACAATCGAGCCAGTTTACGCAACTGCTCCAGCAGCAGGGTGCAACGGTGATCGAGCTGCCTGCAATCGAGATCACGCCCCCCTCAAGCTGGCATGGCTTAGACCAGGCGATCGATCGGCTGCACGAGTTCGACTGGCTGATACTCACCTCGACCAACGCCGTCGATTATTTCATAGAACGATTAATGGCTCAGGGTAAATCCCTCAGTGTGCTGTATCAGCTCAAAATCGCGGTGGTCGGGCAAAAAACGGCTGCCTGTCTTCAGCAAAAAGGAATTCAGCCCAATTTTATTCCGCCCAACTATGTTGCTGATTCACTGGTCGAGCATTTTCCCGATCGCGATCGGTTGCCTGAACTAAAGCTGCTGTTTCCCAGAGTCGAGACGGGTGGACGGGAAGTGCTGGTGAAAGAGCTATCTGCACAGGGCGCAACAGTGGTGGAAGTCGCAGCATACGAGTCGGGCTGTGTTCGCACGATCGCTCCTGAAATTGCCCAGGCACTGCAAAAGGACGCGATAACCTCAGGCGAAGCTCCCTTGCACATTGATGTAATCACGTTTGCTAGCTCTAAAACGGTGAAATGCTTTCATCAGCTTGTGCAAAGCATCGCCCCTGCTGCATCTCAGCCGATTCCTTCTCCCCGCACCTGCCTTGCCTCGATCGGGCCCCAAACCTCGATCGCTTGTCAGATGTACTTCAAGAGGGTCGATGTAGAGGCAGCCGAGTACACCCTGGAAGGACTCACGCAAGCGATCGGGCAATGGGTTACCGGAGGAAATTGCTCTAACCGCTATGACTGATTCAAATCAACCATCGGGGAATTCACGTTCAAATTCTGCATCTTCTCGTCAGCGCATTATTGGCATTACTGGGGGCGTTGGCATGGGTAAAACAACGGTTTCGGGCTATCTCGCACAAACCTATCAAATTCCGGTTCTGGACGCCGATCTGTATGCCAGAGAAGCCGTTCATCCCGGATCGCGGGTGCTGCGCGAAGTTGTCGAACGCTATGGAAAAAGTGTACTCCAGTCAAATGGGCAGCTCGATCGCCGTCGATTAGGCGACATCATATTCAGCAGTTCGGCAGAGCGGCTCTGGCTGGAGCAACAGATTCATCCCTACGTGCGCGATCGAATGCAGAGCGATTTACGCCTACTCCCTGCAGACACTTATCCGATCGTCGTGCTGGTGATCCCCCTTTTGTTTGAAGCCCGTATGACTGATCTAGTCACCGAAATCTGGGTGGTGCGAACGTTTCCAGACCAGCAGCGACAGCGGCTTCGGCAGCGCGATCAGCTTGACTCAGTCCAGATCCAGGCACGGATTGATAGCCAAATGGCGATCGAGCGAAAAGTTCAGCAGGCAAACGTGGTGCTGGACAATACCGGAACGCTGGAAGACCTGTATCACCAGATTGATGCCCAGATCTGCAAAGCTCAGGACGGTGCTTAAATAGGTGCTTAAACAGGGGCTCAAACGGGGGCTTAAACAGATAACTGAATCTGCGATCCCTGCTCGGTTTTATGAACTTCGATCCGGGTCTGAAACGCCTCTTTCAGGTGGGGAATGTGGGTGACGGTGAGAATGCAGGCAAAGTCCGGGGCGATCGCATTAATGGCAGCAATTAGCCGATCGCACCCCGCATCGTCCTGCGTTCCAAAGCCCTCATCGATAATCAAGAGCTGTAAGGCAGTGCCCGATCGCTGTGCCAAAAGTCTTGCCAGGGCTAAGCGAATCGCAAAATTGACCCGAAACGCCTCGCCGCCGGAATAGGTTTCATAAGGGCGCGTGCCCTGGGTATCGCTGATCAAAATATCCAGCGTGTCGATCAGTTTATTGGCAGATTGATGATTCCCTGACTGTGCCGATTTGCGGCTACGCTGGGTGACAAACTGTACATGAAGCTGGTTTGCGCTGAGCCGTCCCAAAATTTGATTGGCTTCGGCTTCGAGCTGGGGCAGCACGTTTTCGATCATGAGGGCCTGAAGTCCGTTTTTGCCGAAGGCTTGCGCGAGTTCCTGATGCACCCGGTACTGGCGGTGCAGGGTTTGAAGCTGTTCGACCAGGGCGGTTTGCTGATTGCTGAGTACGAGGAGCTGCTGTCGCTGCTGTTCAAGCTTACCCAGGGCGGCAAATTGGGTATCGAGGCGCGATCGTCTCAGCAGCAAATTTTGCTCGATCGATCGAATGTCTGCTGCAGGATCGGGCGTTTGGGCGAGGGTGTGATCGATCGCCTGAAGCTGGGCGGCAAGGGTTTGAAGGGCCTGGGTGCGATCGTGCCAGAGTTCGGTCAGGTCACGCATTCGCTGACGCAACTGAGGATAGTGCTGCTGTGCCTGAAGCAGTTCCTGATAGCGCAGCGGGATATCCTGCGCCTGTTTGAGCGTTTGCCGCAAAGCCGTATGCCGTTCCAGGTCATAGCCGATTTCCTGAATGTGACGATCGATTGCCTCGATTTGCTGCTGCAAGGGCGAATGGGGAATCTGCTGAAGCTGCTGTTCCAGGGCGGCGATCGTTTTGGCAATGTGCGGTTCGCGTTCGAGGAGCTGGCTTTGTTTGCGCTGAGCCTGCTTTAGCTCTGCCTGCTTGACTTCTGCCCATCGCCAGCGATCGACCTGTCCCCGTGCCAGGGCATGATTGCGATCGTCGTAGCCGAGTTGGGTAAGCCGCTGATCCAGTAACCGCAGTTCTTCCTGAAGGTCGGCGGCGTAATCCTGCTGCTGAAGTGATCGTTCCAGATGGATTTGTTCTGATATCACCTGCTGAAGTCGGGTTTGTGCTTCCGAAACGCCGTAAAGCTGCTGCTGTAACTGTCCGCGCCGCTCCAGAACAGTGCCATACTGCTCTAGCTCGATCTCCACTGCCCGATATTCCTGCCGCAAGACGCGAATTTCACGATCGGAGGTCGTGAGCTGCTCCCGAATTACCCAGAGCTGATTGCGGATTTCCTGCTGTTGTGCCTGATGCCGCTCGATCACCAAATGCCAGTGATCCTCATCCAGAGGACGATCGCACAACGGACAGGGCGGAAAGGCGGAAGGGAATCGAGATTCAATTGCTGCCACGACCGAGAGTTGCGCGTCTTCGCCGTCGTGGATTGCGGGTCTACTCGCCTGAAGCAATTGCTGAACGCCTGCTTGAATCCCAGATTCGGCGGCATCGTGCTGAAGCATTCGCAGTTTGTGATCGAGTTCGGCGAGTTCTCGTTCGCATTTGCGCTGCTGTTCCTGCAAGCGTTCCATAAAGGTGCGCCGCTCCATGCCTTTCTCGCGAACCTGCTGCTGATAAAGGCGGCGTTTTTCCAGATAGCTGATCTGTTCGGAAACCGTCAGGGTTGCTTTTTGCAGGTGAGGCTGGGTTTGCTGCTGTGCTTCTAGCTGCTGCCGTAAGGATTGGACTTCCTCAAGACGGGCTGTGAGCTTTGCTTGAGCGCGATCGAGCTGAGTCTGCACTTGCTGTCTGCGCTGTGTCAGCGGAGAAGCCTGCATCTGTATTTGATCAAGCTGTGCGAGGTGCGATCGCGCCTGCCGGAGTTGTTCCAGTGCCGCTTCGATTTCGGGTGCTCGGCTGAGAATCTGTCCAATTTCTTGCTGCTGTTGGGCGATCGTCTCTTGCTGTAACTGTGCCTGCCGAAGCTGGTCTTTAATCTGCCCCAGGGCTGCTTGCTGCTGTTGCTGGAGTTGGCTCCGCTGTGCCAGAGCATTCTGATGCGCCTGAAACTTTGCCGTGAGCTGCTCTTCTTCGCGCTGAAGCTGCTGATATTGGGCGTACTGTGCGCCGATCGCCTCCCCGTTTTGCAAAAGCGACTCAAGCTGAAGCTGCTGCTGCTGAAGGGTTTTTAGCTCCTGCTGAAGCCGCTGGCAGTCCTGCTTTAGGGGATGAACCTGCTGCTGCTGAAGGGTTTGCTGCTGCATCCACGCCTGCCGCTGCTGCTGCAACTGACGCAGTGCTGAGAGCCGATCGCCATCCTGCTGCTGTTCGGTCTGCAACTGCTGAATGGTGTCGCGTAGGCTGGCTTCGTCTGCTTCTAGACTGGGCTGTGCCAACTGAGCCGCGATCGATTCTAGCGTGCGTTCCAGCACGGTCATTTCCGCTTTGAGCTGGCGCGATCGTTCTTTTGCCTGCTCGGCTAAATCATCGTACTGTTCTAGCTTGAGCAGATCGGCGAGAATTTGCTTGCGATCGGTAGGACGCTTGAGCATAAACTCGTCTGCCCGTCCCTGACGCAAATAGGCGGAGTTGATAAACGTTTCATAGTCCAGCTTCAAATGCTGCAAAATCAGCTGCTGCGTTGCCCGAATTCCCTTTTCCGTTAAGGTGCGAAATCCATTGGGCGTTGAAATCTGAAACTCTAGCGAACTGGCTTGCCCTCGCCGCCGGGTGCGAATCACGCGATAGGCGTGCTGCTGATACTCAAACACAAAATCCACCTGGGCCTCGATCGCTCCCTGGTGAATTACATCATCTTCGCTCAATGCCCGACTCGCGCCCCAAAGTGCCCAGGCAATTGCTTCTAAAAGCGATGATTTTCCGGCTCCGTTTGCACCACAAATACAGGCAACATTTAAGCCGCGAAAATCGAGCGTTGCCTCGCGGTAGCTCAGAAAGTTTTTGAGAGTAAGCTGCTGCGGAATCACGGAGAGCAAGCCATACGCATATTCATAAGATAACAGTACGACTGCACTTTAATACAGCCGAACTTAAGTTGATTAGGAGGATTTGTTGTGATTTGGAAAGTGATTTTTGGGGAAATGAGGGCGGCTCAGTGATTAAATAGTGCGCTGCGGCGAGTTTATTTTGAGGGGGATTAAGGAATTGGGCGATCGTGGGTTGAATTTAATTAGGGCTGGTATCCGAGTTGCCTGACTCGATTGAAACTCGATGGAAAAGGAGTGAAGAAAACTAAGGGCGTTGCTGAATCATGCAATGAATTTGACTTGAAACGCTCACTAGGGCAAAACTTTCAACGCTCAAAATCTGCCAGAATTGACCGATTTAGGGAGCTGCCCAGCATAGTCAAACCCAACCGTTTATCCTTTAATTCAGCAACGCCAAATAATTCAGCAATGCCAAAGCAGGTTCTTTTCCTGCCGAAACTTCCACCCCTGCTCGATCGTCACTTGTCATGTCATCCGAGATCAGCTGGATTGCAACTCGGAGTTCCTGAAAATATCACGATGTTCAAGATGTTCACGATGTTTAAGTCTTCTCTTCGCAATAGATTTCTTTTAGGGTTAGTCACCGTCGCAGGTTTAACGGCTGCCGTCACGCCTACGATCGCCGCTCAGCTTGAAGCAACGGCTCCCCGGCCTCAAAGGGTAAAAGTTTTCTTTCCCAAAAATCCGCAGCAGCAAAGCGACCTGAGCTATGTAGAACCTGTGTGGCGACAGGCTCAAACTGCAAGCGTGGCTCGGTTTGCCGTGAGCCAGGTGGTGGCAGGGCCAACTCGCCAGGAAAGACAGCAAGGGTTTATCGCACCCCTCACCTTACAGGGCAATTCTAACTGTGGCGGCAGAGACTTCACGCTGTCGATCACTTCAGCAACAGCAAGGCTCCAGTTTTGTCGGCAGGTGGTGTCAGCCGGAGTGGGGGATGATGCGCGGATAATGAGTTCTCTAAATGCCACGCTCAAACAATTCCCAACGGTTCGATCGGTAGTCGTTCTCGACCAAAACGGAAACTGTGTGGGAGATATGAGCGGAGAAAACCTTTGCCTGCGCCGCTAAGCCTGCGAAGAACGACGCAACGCCTGCAAACTTTCACGCAAAAAGGGCAGTGTGCTCACAGCAATAAAGGCAGCAGCAAGTAAGCTCACGATCGCATCTGCCCATTCCCAATGAAACACCAAAATTAATAGAGCGGAGATAACGACGGCGATCGAACTCACGGTATCGGCGAGAATGTGTAAAAACGCGCCGCGAACATTCAAATCAGAATGGCTGTGAGCATGAAAAAGACGAACAGTGAGCAAATTAAACAGCAACCCAACGATCGCCGTCAGCAGCATCGCTTCGCTCACGATCGCAGTATGGCTCTGAAACCGATCAATCGCTTCCCAGGCAACCCAGCCTGCCAACACCAGTAGCCCAATCCCATTGGCGATCGCAGCCAGCACTTCCGCCTGTCGAATATTCAGAAAAGACGGGTGACGGTTTGCTAACTGCGCCACACAGGTTGCCAGCAGCGATAGCCCCATTGCCAGACAGTCAGACAGCAAATGACCTGAATCGGCAACCAGCGCAAGACTGTGGCTCCACCAGCCCATGCTGTATTCAATCAGGGAAAATCCGCCTGTTAAGATCAGCCCCAGCGTCAGCAGTTGCAGCTTGGCGGCAGGGTTAGAATTTTCTTCAGGAATGGGTAATTTTCCTTGAAGCGGGTCACAGTTCAGGCATTCACAGGGCTGCATCATGGTCGGTAAAGTCACGCTCTCCTCATTGCTGGACGAATTTACTGACGAATCCACTGACGAATTGAATTTGCGTAAAGTTGCGCTGCTCAAAGGTTAGCCTCGATCGGTTCGTCTGGCAATGGTTGGTCTGGCAATGATTGGTTTAGTAACAGTGGATTTGGAATGGGTTGATCTGGCAGAGGGTTGCTTTGCCGGACGTTGCTGAATCAGGCAATGAATTTCACTGCACAAATTCTTCCCCGTTTCCTACGATTAAACGACGGGGTGTGGAAAAAATCTGGCGCATCGTTTAGCAAAGAGCAGTCTTGATGCAACTGGAGGCAGCGGGCTTCAGGGCGTTTTGTATAATAAGTTAAATCAGGGGAGCTAAGCCGTTGATTGGGGTTTGTTTTATCCCGCTAATTTTTAAACGCAGAATGAAAGGGGCATTTTTTGTCTCATTACGAACTAATCATTCCTTGGAAAGGCAACATAAGCATATTAGTATCGCCGCTTGCTGTTTAGGTTTATTGTTTATTGATTCACTGTTTAGGTTCTATCATTTGGGTTCACTGTTGTAAAAGTTTGGGTTCGCTGTTGTAAAAGGGTCATTCGCCAACTGAAAATCTTGTGGCACCTGCAAATTCGGGCTCCTCGCTTTCGCTTGAGAAGATTCTAGAGAACATTTCCGCTCTTGCCCTTCAGATTCAACAGTGCAGGGATTTAGAGGAGATTCTACAGTGGGCGATCGCTGATACCAGAAGCCGACTGCAAACCGATCGCGTCTTGATCTACTGCTTGCGAGAAGATGGGAATGCTGTCATTGCCTATGAGTCTGCTGGTGCGGAGTGGACACCGCTGATCGGGCAGGTGATTTGTGATCGCAGTTTTAATGAAATCTGGGTCGAACGATACCGCCAGGGCGAAGTCGCAGTGATTTGTGACATTCGAGCAGGAGATTTGCCAGCCAGCTCGGCTGAACGGTGGGAATGGTTGCAGGGGCAAGCCAATCTGGTCGCGCCGATTGGGAGCCAGGGCAACTTGTGGGGACTGCTGATTGTTCATGACTGCCGCAGCCCGGGTGAGTGGCAGCCGATCGAAATGCAATATTTGCAGCAGGTCGCGCTTCATCTGGGCATTGCGGTTCAACAGGCAAATTTGCAGCAATCTCAGCAGGGGCTAGTCGCTGAGCTAGACGATCGCCAACGGCAAATCTATCAGGCATTGCAGACCAGTGAAAATCGTTTGTCACTTGCCTTGAAAGCAGCAAACGCGGGGATGTGGCAATGGGATCTGATAACCAATCAAACGTTTTGGTCAGAAGAGAACTACCGCTTGTTGGGCTATGAGCCGCAGATCCATAACCCCAGCTATCAAAACTGGCTTAACGCGATTCATCCAGACGATCGAGAAGCTGCCGATCGGTTTGTGACCCAGGCATTAGCAGAAAAACGGAACTGCAGCATAGAATATCGCGTGCTCTTGCCGGATAACCAAGTGCGCTGGTCTGCTGATATAGGTGAAATTCTATATGACGCAGACGGCAACCCCACGGGCATCATTGGCATTCAGATTGACATTACCGAGCGCAAGCGGGTCGAAAACGAACGCAAACAGGCTGAGCTTGCTCTGCAACAGCTTAACCAGGAACTCGAACTTAGGGTGCAGAAACGCACGCTCGCCCTTCAGCAAAGCGAGGCTTGCTGGCAGTTTGCGCTAGAAGGGGCAGGCGATGGCGTGTGGGATTGGAATATTCAAACCAATCAGATCGCCTTTTCCTGGCAGTGGGGAGCGATCTTGGACGATGCTGAGCCTGGGGGAATCAAGACACTGGAGGAATGGAATCGTCGAATTCATCCTGATGATCGCGCCTCGTGCAACGACAAACTGGCTGACCATCTCAGCGGCAAAACTCCGATTTATCAGAATGAATACCGGGTTTACTGCAAAGACGGCAGCGAAAAGTGGATTCTCGATCGCGGCAAGGTCGTGGAGTGGACGGCAACGGGCAAACCGCTAAGAATGATCGGCATTCATACCGATATCACCGATCGCAAACAGGCAGAGGAACAGCGACAAGCCCTAGCCAATCGCCTTAAGCTGGCGGTAGAAGCAGCCCATATGGGGGTTTGGGATTGGGATCTGGTCAACGATTGCCTCGTTTCAGACGATCGCATTCATGAACTTTATGGCATTCAGCTGCCTGGAGCAGTCGACTCCTACGCAGCCTGGGAAGCCTGTGTTCATCCTGATGATCTACCGACCCGCCGTGCGGCTATCCAGCAAGCTCTTGTAGAAAAAACAGCGGTTAAATCAGAGTTTCGGGCAATTTTACCAGACGGAACCCTGCGCTATATCGAATCCTGTACGCTGGTGCTGCGCGATGCAGCGGGCACTCCGATTCGGATAATTGGCATCGATCTAGATATTAGCGAACGCAAGCGCGTTGACAACGAACGAAAAGCTGCCGAAGCCGCCCTGCGAGAACAGCAGCAGTTAACTGAGCAAATTGCGGAATCGACTCTGGCAATTTTGTATATCTACGACTTGATTGAACAGCGCAACGTCTACTGTAGCCAGCAGGTTGAAGCGGTATTGGGATACTCCTCCGCCGAGGTTCAGGCAATGGGTGATCTGCTGTTTGTGCTGCTGATTCACCCCGATGATATGCCCAGAGTCATCCAGAATCAGCAGAATTTTTCTCAAATGCAGGAGAATGAGTTTCTCGAAACCGAGTACCGAATGCGGCATAAATCGGGAGACTTTCGCTGGCTACTGGGTCGAGACAAAATTTGGAACCGCACTCCTGCGGGAAACCCCAGACAGGTGGTTGGCGTTGCCGTTGACATTACTGCGTTAAAGGAATACGAAGCAACGCTGCATCAGCAGGCAGAACGGGAACGGCTTCTGACCACAATCGCCCAAAATATTCGTAAAACGCTGGATCTAGAGCAAATCCTCGACACGGCGGTCATAGAAGTTCGGCGGCTGCTTCAGGTCGATCGCGCGATTATTTATCGCTTTGAAGCCGGCTGGAGCGGCTTGGTTGTGGCTGAATCCGTGGCGGAAGGATGGCAATCGCTGCTGGGCAGGCAGATCACTGATACCTATTTTGCAGAAACCCAGGTACAGCTGTACTTTCAGGGACAAATCACTGCCGTCGATGACATTTACCGTGCCAGCCTGACTCCCTGCTATCTCGAAATGCTGGAACAAATTCAAGTGCGGGCGTTGCTGGTGGTGCCCATTCTTCAGAACGACCATTTGTGGGGGCTTCTGGTGGCACATCATTGCCACAACACTCGCCAGTGGGAATCCTTTGAAATGGCATTGCAGGAGCAGTTGGCAACCCAGCTTGCGATCGCTATTCAGCAGTCAGAACTGCATCAGCAGGTGCAAATTCTCAACGCTGAATTAGAGTTGCAGGTGCAGGAGCGAACCGCTCAACTTCAGCAGTCTCTCCACTTTGAGGAATTGCTGAAACGCATTACGGATAAGGTGCGAGACAGCCTGGACGAACAGCAAATCTTGCAGGTAGTTGTCGAAGAGTTAGCCAAGGATTTACCGATCGAAGCCTGCGACACTGGAATTTACAACGCCGAGCAGACGCTTTGCACCATTGTGTACGAGTTTACCAATACTCTCTCTCCGATTCAGGGACAAACCTTTGAGATTGCCAAGGCTCCTCACAGCGAGATTCATCTCTCTCTTTTGCAAGGACAACTCTGCCAATTTTGTGGGCTGACGACCAATACCCTTCGCTCCGGGCAGCAATTGTTGACGATTCTGGCTTGTCCCATTCGGGATGAAAAAGGAATTTTGGGAGAGATCTGGCTGTTCAAATATTCGCAGGAACTGTTTAACGAGCTAGAAGTGCGGCTTGTGCAGCAGGTTGCCAATCAATGTGCGATCGCCCTGCGTCAATCTCGGCTTTTCCAGGCAGCGCAGCAGCAGGTGCAAGAACTGGAGCGGCTCAATCAGCTCAAAGACGACTTCCTCAGCACTGTTTCCCACGAACTGCGAACGCCAATGTCCAATATCGGTATGGCAACCCATATGCTCGGAATTAGCTTGGAGCAGTTGGGCATCCTCACCAATGAGTCAAATCCGATCGCTCGCTACTTCAATGTGCTGCGAACTGAGGGACAGCGCGAGATTAGCTTAATTGACAATCTGCTCGATCTCACCCGTCTGGACGCGGGGACTGACCCGCTCAATTTCACAAGCATTGGGCTTCAGTACTATCTTCCCCATCTTGCTGAAAGTTTTGTTGAACGTGCCCGCCAGCAACAGCAGCAATTCGCCATCCACATCCCGTCCGATCTGCCTCCCCTCATCACCGATATGTCCTATCTGGGGCGCATTCTCAGCGAACTGCTGAACAATGCCTGCAAATATACCCCCTCTGGAGAAGCGATCGCCCTTGCTGCCCAAGCCACACCAGAACATTTAGCAATTCGGATTAGCAACTCTGGTGTCGAAATTCCTCCAGCGGAACATGAGCGGATCTTTGACAAGTTCTACCGTATTCCCAACAGCGACCCCTGGAAATACGACGGGACAGGACTGGGATTAGCGTTAGTGAAAAAGCTTGTTCAGCGATTAGGCAGTAGAATTCGCGTGGAAAGTGCAGCTGGACAAACTGCCTTTATTGTCGAATTTAAGATTTCTGCTTAATGTGTCCACCGGGCACGATACCCTCGCGCATCCAGATGGCAGAGAGCCGGAAAACTGCTGTAGCGTCCTAATCCGCCTGTCCACCAGGGGTCGAGTGCCCGATAAACCTGATCACCCGTCAGCCCATCGCAGTAAAAATCGATCGCATCCCCAATGAGGTGACGGCTAAACGAAGCTCCGCCCACGTCCTGATTAATTGCCGGAGGACGATACCAGCTTGTTACCCGAAATGGACGACCAATGCGGTCGCGGGCTTGCTGGGCTAAAGCTGCAATTCGCACAATGCCGTCTACCGTCGCCTGATTGGGTGGCATTCGGGTTCCGCCGTGGGTGGCTTCTGCCCAGGTAAAGCTGCCGTTGGGCATAATTGCCGCATAAAGCTGAATATTCTCCGGTGTCCAGCGGGTCGGACGGGGAGGCAGAGGCGCAGGTTCAGGCGCAGGGGCAGCGTCGGTTGATCCACGCCCAGCCGTTTCCATTCGCCGCACATCTTGCAGTAAAGACTGAAGTGCCTTTTCGCGGGTATCCAGTCCTCGCCAGAGCTGCACCAGTCGAATCAGCGCCTCTCGCTGCTGGTCAGTTTCGCGATAAGTAACGGGCACACGGCGCATAAAGTCCAGCAGAGCGCGATCGAGCTGAGTCGCCGCATTGATGAGCTGTGTGCGATCGGGATTGCTGGCGGTCAGAATCTGCGAATTCACGCCCAGAGCCGTCAGAGCCGAGGTGCGCGAGTCTAACCCTGCCCAAAGGCGATAGGTTTCTGTGAGTGCGTTGCGCTGATCGCCCCGTCCCTGATAAAACTGCGGAATGCGCTGCACAAACGCCATCAACGCCGGATCAACAATTTGAATATTCGTTTCTGCCGAGAGATTATTTTGCAGCGCGACGATCGCCTCTTCCCGCGAATCGAGCTGCCGCCAGAGCTGCACTAATCGCACCAATGCCTCTCGCTGATGAGGGTATCCGGCAAAAAAAGGTGAAACCTGCTGCATAAACTGAAGCAAAGGCTGATCCAACCGGGTCGCATCCAGGGTCAGCAAAGCCGGATCGTTTTCCGGGATTCGGAGCAAGCCTGCGATCGTCGCCTCACGAGTATTCAGCTTGCGCCAGATTCGTACCGCTTCCAGCAAAGATTCCTGCTGATAGCTCAGTCCCAGATAATAGCGCGGCAGTCGTTCCACAAATCGCAGCAGCGCATTGTCGAGATAATCTAAGTTCTGCGGCAACTGGCTTCCGCTAAAGTCGATCGCCAAATCTGCAATCAAAGCCTGCTTTAGTGCATCCCGATCGCCGGGTTCTAATCGAGCAGAAGTCGGCTCACTCACCGGCGGAATGTAGCCCAGCGCAACCGTTTGAATGAATCGATCGCTATACCGCCCCTCTGCCCCATTCCACAAATCCGCCCCCTTCCACCCCTGAGCCGTCAACTTATCCGTCAGGCTGCGAATCGTATTTGCTGCAAACTGTACCTGTTCTGGAAACGTATCCACCTGCTCCGGCGGAATCCGATTGGCAGGCGAAATGCCCAACCCCGTTTCTCCATCGCTCAGTGCAGGACGACGCTGGACAGCATAAAGGGCGGCAAGAATGGGTTTATGAATCCCAGTGCGGGCGGCTTCGAGGAGATAGTAGTAGTTGCGCTGCTCTGGGTTGAGTCCTGCCATAGCGATCGGTGGGGGGAATCAGATGGTCTGTTTTATTTTGCCTGATTCGGGGGTGAGTGGGTGAGTGCAGGGTGGTTTTGGGAGGCGATCGGGAGAATAGGGCGATTGGGTGGATTACGGCAGTGGCAGGTAAGGACGATCGCCAAAGTCGGGCAAGGAAACATCCTGCTGCTCAAGCTGAGCCAGAGCGACCTCGATCGCCTTTTCGAGCTGAGAGTCTTTGCCCTGTCGCCAGTCTTGCGGGGTGATTTCGACTTCGATATCGGGGTCAGTGCCGTAGTTTTCAACACCCCAGCCCACATCTTTGAACCAGAAAGAATACTCAGGCTGCGTCACCGTGCTGCCATCCACCAAGGAGTGAGTGGGTGAAATGCCAATGACTCCGCCCCAGGTGCGTTTGCCGATCAGCGTACCGATTTTCATCAGCTTAAAGCAGTGGCTGAAGATATCTCCGTCTGATCCGGCTTGTTCGTCAGTCAGGGCGACGATCGGCCCTAGAACGGAATCGCTCGGATAAGGTTCGGGCTTGCCCCAGCGCGGCACATCGTAGCCAACTCGCTCTCTCGCCAATTTTTCGAGCAAAAGCTGAGAAACATGACCGCCGCCGTTATAGCGCACGTCTACGATTAAGCCCTGTTTGTGGACTTCTGCGAAATAGTAGCGGTGAAACTCTGCATAGCCACCCGCGCCCATATCTGGGATGTGCAGATAGCCAATTCTGCCCTGGGTTGCTTCTGTCACCTGGCGATGGTTGCGCTCGACCCATTCTCGATAGCGAATGTGGGTTTCCCGGTTCAGCGTTTTGACTGAGACAGTGCGCGTCGTCGGTTTCGGTTCGCTGGCTGTGTTATCTGTTGAATTATCTGGTGCGTTCTCTGGGGGTGCAGTTTCAGTAGGGGCAGTTTCAGTAGGGGCAGAATTGGTTTGGGCGGTTTCGGCATCAGTTTCAGCTTCTTCAGGACGGGCGGCAAAGGTGAGGCTTACTTCACAGCCTGACTGGTGAACGAGCAATTCCTGGGGCGATCGGTGTAACCCCACCCGTTGCCCGTTGACCGCCAGCAAAATATCACCTTTCTGCACATTCAGCCCGACCTGATTCAAAGGTGAATCGTGCTCGGTCCAGGAGTCTCCCTGCACGATGTGGGTAATGCGATAGCCGTCTGTATCTGAGTCGTACTGGAAATCTGCACCCAAAAAGCCCAGGTGATAATGGGGTTCGTGGCGATAGTCGCCGCCGTATTCGTAGGCATGGGACGTGCCCAGTTCGCCCTGCATTTCCCAGATCAGGTCAGAAAACTCCGATCGCGTTGAAATCCGATCGAGCAACGGACGATAGCGATCGTACACGCGCTCCCAATCCACACCGGACATATCTGCCGTCCAGAACTGCTGCTGCTGAAGCCGCCAAATCTCTTTAAACATCTGCTGCCATTCCTGGGCGGGCGTTACAGAAACCCGAATGCGATCGAGCTTGAGCCAGCCGCTTTTCTTACCCGGTTCTTCTTTGGCGCGTTCCTTATCTTGGGGATTGGTGGAACAGACCCGCAGCCGATGACCCGATCGATAAATCACCGTCTTGTGATCTCTTGAAACTCGGAAGCTCGACACTTCACAGGCGAGGCGTTCCTGCTTTTGTGCTTCAAAGTCATAGAGTTCTAGCGTTGCTTTGCCGTTGCCGTTGCCCCGCTCCAGGCTGCCCGTAACCGGATATGCCGTAAACAGGACTTTCCCTTCTACGCCCCAGATTTGCCCGTAGCGTCCTTCGCTGACCGGGAATCCTAGAATGCGGCGATCGATTCCTTCGAGGTCAACTTTGACAGGCTGAATTTTCTTTTCTGCCTGCTCCGAATCTTTCTCTTTTCCTTCTTCTTTCTTATCGTTTGTCTTGTCCTCTTCCTTTCCATTCAGCAGCTTTGACTGCATCACAAACGGATTCGGTGTCTCTTTTTGCAGCGAGATTAGGAACGGACGCATTCCCTTTGGAAAGCCCAGATCAAAGTAGATTGAGTCATACACCGGATTAAAGTCGCGCACTGAAAGGAAATAAATAAACTTACCGCCCGGATCAAAAGCAGGCTGTACATCCCGGAAGCGGGGCGGTGTTAGACGATGCAAGGTTCCGTCTTCCAGGTGACAGAGCTTGATCGAGAAAGTGAGCTGACTCTCGGCGCAGCTATAGGCAACCCATTGTCCATCTGGCGACCAGGAAAAACCCTGGATCCAGGCAAAATCGCTGCGATCGAGGATTCGATGCTCCCTGGTATTCAAATCAATCCAGATCAGCTCGTGTCGATGGTTAGTCAAAACTACCTGATCGGCGGTCGGCGATACCTCTAGCCCGTTCACCCGCCCAATATCCAGCCCTTCCAAAACTTCCGCTTCTGTATCCAGATTCAGCGATAGGATTTCCAGTGCCTCAACTCCAGTGCAATCGCTCACCGATACCAATCGCTTTTTGTCATTTAGCCAGCGCGTTAATCGATAGCGTCCGGCTTCAGATTGCCCCAGCGACAGCACTGCCCCTTCCCAATTGCTCAAGGCAAACGGTTTGCCTCTGGTGCTCAGCGTCGTGGAATGTCCTTTTGGGTGCAGGTCATAGCTGTCAAGAAACTCGCTTGCTTCGACAAACTTGCGCTGTCGCTGCACTCTGGGACTGTAGAAGTCAACTTCAATTCGAGTGTTAGTGTTGGCTGCGGGATCAAAGCAGTACAGCTCTGCTCCTGCATGGTAGATAATGCACTGTCGATCGGTAGAAGCGTGGCGGGCATAGTATTTGCCGTGATCCGTGTGACGCTGCAAATCTTCCCCTTCAGGGGTGCAAGAGTAGATATTACCGATGCCTTCGTGATCTGAAATGAAATAAATGCGATTGCCTACCCACATGGGTGCAGCCAGATTACCGTTGAGCTGAATCAGCAGCCGAAAGTTACCGTCCCCCTGCACATCAACCCACAACACGCCCATAGTGCCGCCCCGATAGCGTTTCCAACGTGCCGGGTCCGCAATATTTCTGCCGATAACGATACCCCCGGCACGACCAAAGCTCACCGCATTCGCCACACCCCAGGGAAGCTCTTTGGGTAGACCGCCCTCAGGATCGATCGTGTACAGCTGGGGCAGTCGAAAAAAGGGCTGCGTTGCGCTGCTGCAAAACACAATTTGGCCGTCGGGAGTCCAGCCTGCGGTTGAAGCGAAACCCGTAAACGTGAGCCGAGTGGCTTCGCCCCCGGTTGCGGGCATACAGTAAACCTCTGGGTGTCCTTCTTCCCGCCCGGTAAACGCCAGCAGCTCACCATTGGGAGAGAGAACAGGATGCCTCACTTCACCCAGATTTGCCGTTAACCGGACTGCCGCACCGCACGATAGCGGAACCGTCCACAGGTCATCTTCGCAGACAAACACAACACGATCACCGCTCAGGGTGGGATAGCGATAGTAACCAGCTTGATTCATGGAATTCGATCGGCTAAGAGAGGCAATTTCCTGATTTTAGACAATCTCCGCTAATTTGAGCGATTTATTGTTTCTCTGGGTACTTGACAAAAAGTAAAACAAATTCACCACAGTTTTCTTTTAGTCATATCCTCACTCGTATAGCTGAGTATCGTTTAAGTTTACTTAGGCTTCAATTTGCTACCGTCTCAATCACACTTCCCCTATCCCCATTGCTCGCCTGTTGTTCAATGCCTTCAGCAGCCATAGTTCACGCAGGAGGATTGATTAAAGTTTTTACAGAAGTTGTTTCTGATACTGACGTAAACCGTGAATTTGCGGTTTGAGGTCGAGTAAGTGAGGTCGAGAAATCAATAAAGTTTCTACAAAGACGATCGATTCTCTCGGTTACAGGCAAACACAATCATTATTCAGGCTCTCAAAGTACTGTGAGGCAAGCTTTTTAGTAGGGTTAGCAACTTTTGTTCTCCTTATCCTTCAGGATCACTCAGAAGGAGGCGTAATAAAGTTTTTACGAAGACGATCGTTTCATGCCTTTTTCTCTACGGGAGATCAAGTATTATCTTTAGTTCAATTGCATTAAGAGACGCTGAGGCTTTTTTAGAAAAGGTACTGCTCTTAACCACCGCGCCTTGATTTTTTTGGAACGTCCATAACGTGAGGTTGGAGACTGAATTGAACATAATTAAATCGAAATTAAATCGAACACTGTAGCTTCATAAATTCCAGATTGGTTTTGATTGGCTTAATTGGTTTCTATTGCTTACCCTGAATCCCCTTACCAAGCTATTTGCAGCACGGAGATACTGAATATGCTTCTTACAGATCGCCTCCGGGAGTTATCTACTCAAAATCCTTACTTCACGGTTACAGAAAATTTCTTCAAGCCCTTGCCCTATCCCGTCTATTTCGTAACCAAAGACCCCAAATGGCTTCCCTTAATTAATAACCCCGATTTGGCGTTTGACGATTCGCTTTATGAACTGTGCGTCACTGGACATGACATGTGGTCGGCTCAGGCATATCTCGATCTAAAGCGGCGCAGCTTTGATGTTCATTTGGTGTCAGAGCCAGTACCAGGAAAAATTTGTATTATTCCTTACTATTACCTTCAACCTAAAGATTGGCTATTTAAAAGCTATGTTATCGGCTGCCGATACGATACGCCTCACCCCCAGATTTGCAATCAGCGAATTGTTATCAACCCGCTACAGGTTCGAGATCAAACTCATCACTACTTACCCCATCGACCTCAGCCCAATCTTCAACCTCGTGATGCTTCACGGGGCATAACGCTCAAAAATCTTGTCTTCAAAGGGCACTCTTATAATCTTGCAGAACCGTTCAGAACTCCAGAGTTTCTATCAGCATTAGAAGCAATGGGAATTACTCTGAGGATGAGTACCGAAAATTTAGATTCAAGTTTTGCGGATTGGGCAAACTACACTGAGGCGGATGCCGTAATTGCAGTGCGGAATAACACCGTTTACGACATTTCTCTAAAGCCAGCTCTGAAGTTAATCAATGCTTGGTTTGCAGGATGTCCAGCCATTTTGGGTCCAGAGCCAGGATATCAACAAATACGCCGCTCGGAACTGGATTACTTTGAGGTACGCACCCCTGAAGAAGCGATCGCAGCTCTCCAGCGGCTCCAGCAAGATCCCGAACTTTATCTAGCAATGGTTGAAAACGGCTTTAAGCGCGCTCAAGAATACACTCTCGATCGCGTCATCCTGGAATGGCATCACTTCTTGACTGGACCGATCGCTCAAGGATACGAACAATGGCTGCGTCGATCGGCGATCGAAAAACAGTTTGGGCGCCCCCTGCACTATGCGGGGCAAATCGTTCGCCAGAAATTGGCAGAGAAGGAGTATAAGCACAAGATTCATCACGGACCTCGAATCCTTGAGGGAGCGCAAAGCAGCGTCTAAATTTTGCCTGCTCCTAACTTTTGCGTCTGGCTTTTGCTTCTAACTCTGCGAGTGATGTCCCTTGCCCTGTTGGTTTCCAAGAATAGGGCAGGGAAACCTCGTTTAGCGATCGAGTTTACGAAAGCAGCTCAAAGTCCCCTACTCCTGGGGAGCATCCCGTAAAGCAACAAAAAAGGCGGCAGAGCCGCCCCGGTTGTTTTATCGGAGGTTTACCAGATCATTTGCACTCCACAGGAGTTCTAACTGGCTTACTTGTCTTCTGTGAATTCGGCATCGATCACGTCATCGCCGCTGGGAGCCGAACCGCCCGTGCTGCCGCCATCATCGCTCGGACCTGCGCCCGGTGCGCCTGCGCCCTGATACAGATTGCTGCTGATGTTATAGAGCAATTGCTGCATTTCGTTCGGCAAGGAGCGCATCTTGTCGTAGTCTTCGGCGTTGATGGCCTGACGCAGTTCTGCCACCATGTCTTCCAGCTTGGTTTTGTCGTCTGCGGGAATCTTATCGCCCAGATCCTTGAGCTGCTTCTCAGTCTGGTATGCCAGCGATTCAGCCTGGTTCTTGATGTCGATCTTCTCGCGTCGCTCCTGGTCAGCCGATGCGTTCATTTCGGCATCGCGCACCATTTGCTCAACCACATCCTTCGGCAGCGTCGAAGCACCCGTAATGCTGATCGACTGCTCTTTGCCCGTGCCTTTATCCTTCGCGCTTACGTTCAGAATGCCGTTAGCGTCGATGTCAAAGGTGACTTCGATTTGAGGCACGCCACGAGGAGCCGGGGGAATGCCATCCAGACGGAAGGTTCCAAGGCTCTTGTTGTCGTTTGACATCTGACGCTCGCCTTGCAGAACGTGAATCTCTACGTTGGTTTGGCCGTCAGCTGCCGTCGAGAAGGTCTCAGATTTCTTGGTGGGGATGGTGGTGTTGCGCTGAATGATCGGGGTCATCACGCCGCCAAGGGTTTCAACGCCCAGCGAGAGCGGAGTCACGTCCAGCAGCAGAATATCTTTTACTTCGCCTGCCAGCACGCCTGCCTGAATTGCCGCACCGACTGCCACCACTTCATCTGGGTTCACCGACTGGTTGGGGTCTTTGCCCAGGACACGCTTCACAACTTCTTGCACAGCGGGAATCCGAGTTGAACCGCCCACCAGGACGACTTCATCGATCTGGCTCTTGTCCAGCTTTGCATCGCGCAGCGAGTTTTCAACGGGAATGCGGCAACGATCGATCAAATCAGAGCAAAGCTCCTCAAACTTGGCGCGCGTCAGAGTGACATCCAGGTGCTTAGGACCGTCCTGCGTTGCAGTGATGAAGGGCAGGTTGATTTCGGTCTGAGTCACGCTGGAGAGCTCGATCTTGGCTTTCTCGGCTGCCTCAGTAAGACGCTGGAGTGCCTGCTTATCTTTGCGAAGTTCAATGCCTTCGTTGCGCTTAAACTCTTCTGCTAGGAAGTCTACGATCTTCTTGTCGAAGTCGTCGCCGCCCAGGTGGGTGTCACCGGAGGTCGATCGCACTTCAAACACACCGTCGCCCACTTCCAGGATCGATACGTCGAACGTACCACCGCCTAAGTCGAATACCAGAACCGTCTCGTTGGTCTTCTTATCCAAACCGTATGCCAGTGATGCAGCAGTCGGCTCGTTGATAATTCGCAGCACTTCCAGACCTGCGATCTTGCCTGCGTCTTTGGTTGCCTGACGCTGGGAGTCGTTAAAGTAAGCAGGAACGGTAATCACTGCCTGAGTAACGTCTTCGCCCAGATACTTGCTGGCATCTTCCTTCAGCTTCCGCAGCACTTGGGCGGAAATTTCTTCGGGGGCGAACTGCTTGCCTTGCGCCGTACAGTCAATTTTGACGTTGCCGCTAATGTTCAGCACTTTGTAGGACACTTCGGTCATCTCGTTGCCGACTTCATCAAAGCGACGACCGATAAACCGCTTCACCGAGTAAAAGGTGTTCTCCGGGTTCATCACTGCCTGACGCTTTGCAATCTGTCCGACAAGACGATCGCCATTTTTCGTATAAGCAACAACCGAGGGTGTCGTGCGGAACCCTTCTGCGTTTGCAATAACGGTCGGCTTACCCCCTTCCATCACTGCCACACACGAGTTGGTTGTTCCTAAGTCAATTCCAACAACTTTAGCCATATACCTTTCAAATCTCCGGTTCTAGAGTTCTCGATGATCTGGTTGCTCACAAACCAAATGGATTGGGGTGTCCGTCCCTCGGCTGCCGGGTGTCCCGGTCGTCCTTTGTTCTAAGCAACGAGACTGCAATAAACAGCCAAACGCCGCCACAGCTCAGGATGCAGCACTACCTCTATAGTGTGTATTTTTGCTCATTCCTTGAAGGCGGGTTTACCGAACAAGGGGTGGGACGGTTTGATAATTCGGGATTGATGAATGAGTTTGTCTATTCTGTAAAAGATCCAATCTGTAGAAGATCCAAACGGCAAGGGTGCTGATAGAACAAAACCACGATCGATCGCAGAACAGATAGGCTTTATCCGAAATTTCAAATCCCAAACTCAAAGCTCACATGGTCTTAGTGTAAGAATTTCGATCGGGTGGCGCGTGGGGGCGAACCGTAACAGACAGGTGGTATTTGCCGTGCCGAGATAGATTTGGCTTCCGAGAGGAGAGCCATAGTCTCTGTAAGGGCAGGTTTTGCCAGAGGAGTAATGTTGGTTACGCTTTGTTGATGCGATCGCCCGTAACCGTAGAAGGCAGTTTCCCTGATGTTGTAGTGATACAGTCACCCAGTAATTCGCAAGGTTCGAGTATCACTGCCCAACCGGACAATCTCTATAAAATTTCTAAGTAGAATCTAAGTGTATTTTTTAACCTTTGTGTAGAATCTACGTAGGAACTATATTTTTTTGTGGAAATAAGTAAACTGTGAACAGTTGACCCAGAAATGAAAACGTTAGCGGGGCATCTTCACTCGATTTGCTCCAATCACTCCCGTCTCATCAGATTGCATCAGGGAATGTTGGGATGCCAGGGGTGGTTTATCAGAGCATCCGTAGAATCAGGCTTTTTGCATCAGGATCACAGTTTGCATGAGTTGACTCCGCAGCGTTAGCTCAAGGTAGGCGATCGTCTTATTTGTGCGATCGTCTCATTTCAGGTGGTCAACATTCAGGGACTCCTACCATTCACCTTTTTCAGGAGTATAATCCTATGTTGACGTTGAAGAACGCAGCAACGAAAGTTTCAGCAACCGCTTTTGGAACAGCAATGCTCACTGTGGGTGTTTTGCTAACATCGGCAACTGCTTCCGATGCCGCAATTATTGCATTGGGTGATTCCCACTCACCTTTTGGAACAAATACGATCGCTAATCTTGGCTTTAACTTGGTCAATGTGACGGACAGTGCTGCTCCGAACGGAACTACAATTTCCTCGCTTTTAGCACCTAATGGAATCACGGTCACTTTCAGCCCAGAGACTGGTAAAAGGACAGTTCCTGATGGATGGTCTACATGGAGCAATGGTTACACAGGTCCTGTCTACAGTGATTCCGTGACGACAAGCCTCACGCTTGCTTTTTCATCCCCTATCACTGCCTTCGATTTCTTTGCTGAACCCAATCCTTTTGACTTCCGCAATATTACAGCAACGACTGCAAGTGGTGCGACCTTGACCCAATCTGTTAACGGTTTAGCGGGAGCCAAATATTTCGGGTTCTACTCGGACAATGCTACTGACGAAATTACTTCAATTACCATTTCGAGTTCAGATAACTTTGCAATTGGTCAAATGCGACTTGCTGCTACGCCAGTTCCGACTCCTGCCCTCCTGCCAGGTTTAATTGGCATGGGCATTGCAACCTTCCGTAAGCGCAAAGGGGAAGCGGCTCAGGAAAGCAGCAAAGCTTAATTTGCGTTAACCCATTAAGTCTTGAGTCGGAGGATTGAGTCCAGCTTCAGGTGAATGCCTGGATGCCGGGAGCCAACCTCCGGCTTCTTTTGTGGGAATCGATTTTGGGAAAACGATCGCCCTTCACCCACACACCCCCTACGCGATCGAAGCAAACAGCCCCGACCAATCGATCGCCTCAGGACGATTCCCCTTATTCACCATCTCAAAAATCTTGTTTGCCGCATTCGGGTTATGCAGGGATTCTACGCAAGCAGCCGCCACATCGATTCGGCTGGTTTGCCCGGAGAGCGTGTCGCCGGTGCCGATCGCAATTCCCTTTTTACCGCCTGTGGTGGCTTTCATCAGCGTATTGAGGTCATAGGACGTAAAGGGACCGTCGATGAGTTGTCCGG
>NZ_JACJOR010000387.1:0-6010 GCF_014695615.1 Leptolyngbya sp. FACHB-711 | reverse complement strand
TGATCACCTTATGCTAACCGCAACAGGATTATGGAACTTCTACCTGACTGCGGCATAGGAAGAACTTGAAAGGTCGCATTGGCTAGCTCTGTTCTTATTTCCCGACAACTCTATTAGCCTGGCAAGAAAAGAGAAGGCAGAGTTAGGCGAGAGATTGCTAGCATAGAGGTATGAACAAACCGGATGCTCGAACGCTCAATCCGGAGACACAAAATTACTTACGACAGCAGGCAATCCGATTACGCGGGGAAGGCAAACGTATCGTTGACATTGCTGAATACCTGGGTGTTCATCGCAATACGGTCTGGGACTGGTGGCAGCAATATCAGCAGGAAGGGGAAGCCACTCTAGAGCAGTACTGACGCGGCAAAAAACTAGGGTAAGGACGGACGCGATTCAGAGTGTGGGATAGTATCTCAAGCAGTGGAGGATGACCTCGCAAAGCCATTGAAGCGAGCATATGAACAAGACCCGCAAGCGATCGAGCAGGGGCAGAGATTGCCTGGGCAGACGAAGCGAGAGTCCGCTCAGATGCACAAAGAGGACGAGGGGATGCGCCAAAGGGAGAAACCCCAGAGATTCGACTCAACACGCAAAGAGCGTGAATTACATTGCCAGCATCGACAATCAAGGGACGCTGTGCTTTATGCTCTAGACGCAGAAGCTAACGGCGCAAGTCGCTAACACGATGCCAAGCATTAGCACGAGGATGATAAGCGCTAGTTGACATCAACGTTTTTAGCACCTCAACATCGGCAGACATTTAGCTGCCAATCAACTTTGCTCAACGAACTGCTTGCGATCGATACAAGTCCACCCGGTTTAGGGTTGAGTCAGCTTGTCGATCGGCAAAACCCTCGTCTAACCACGCCAGAGTTTCCTCCTCAGAAGTCAGATAAGCACTCCGTTGGGTGTTTGGGTCGTGAACATGCCACCCAACTCGACCGTTTCTCTGTTTCACCTGCTGAATGATGGGTTTAGATGGGGTGAAGCATTGGACAATTCTTCTATTAGTTTGTTGAAGTTGTTCAATAAATCGCTGCAAAAAGGATTGTTCAACACAATCGATAGTTTGTTCGAGTTTGCGATACGTTTGCCAGTGCGTTTTGTGTATTGTCATGAGTTAACTCCTGAATAATCTGCGGTATCCCTTCATTGATATCGATATATTGAGATTCAAGAAGTAAAACATTGAAGACTTATCGCATTGAGGAAACCAGCAACGCACCTTGCCCCTAAACGCGCAGACGATAGCCTGCCCCACGCACGGTTTCCAGTCGATCGTCCCCAATCTTGCGCCGCAGGTGTCCTACGTAGACATTCACTATGTTTGTACCCGGATCATAGTCGTATCCCCAGATGCGATCGAGCAGCTGTTCGCGGGTCATGACCTGCATCGGATGGCGCAGGAATACTTCCAGCATCAGAAATTCGCGGGTCGAGAGTTCTACCGGACGATCACTGACCCACACCTGACGAGTCAATAAATCCAGCGTGATGTCTGCCACCCGCAATTGCGTTTCTTCGGGCTTTTTAGACGATCGCTGATTGCGAAGCTGAACCCGCACTCGCGCCAATAACTCCTCAAACCGAAAGGGTTTGGTCATGTAATCGTCTGCGCCGCTTTCGAGACCGGAGATAGTATCGTCGAGCCCATCACGAGCGGTCAGGATGATAATCGGTAGGGTTGCGCCTTGTCCTCGCACGGCTGCCAGCACTTTTAGTCCATCGGCATCAGGGAGCCCCAGATCCAGAATCAGCAAATCAAAATCAGTGCTGCTGGCAAACGAAATGGCTTTTTTTGCCGTACTCACCACGGTCGTCGTATAACCATTAGCCTGAAGTCCGGTTTCCAGGAAGGAGGTGATGCGCGGATTGTCCTCGGCGATCAGGATGCGATTCATGGGCAGTAACGGGGGGTTCCAGCGGAATAATAATCGTAAATGTTGAGCCTTCTCCCAGACGGCTTTGCAGTTCGATCCAGCCGTGATGAGCCTGTGCGATCGCCTGCACAATGGAAAGTCCGAGTCCGTAACCTTCAAACTGATTGTCTTGATTCGTGCCGCGCGTGAAGCGTTGGAAGATGCGCTTCTGATCTTCGGGGGCAATACCTTCTCCCGTATCGCTCACCCATAGGAAGGCGTAGCTGTCGCGCACTGATGATCCGAGCGTAATCGTATCGTTCTCTCCAGTATGGCGCACCGCATTCTGTACCAGATTCATCACGGCTTGGGTCAGGCGTTGGCGATCACAGCGAATGGGGCTGAGCCCTTTCGATTCCAGCTTCCAGTTGCGCGGGGCGATCGAGCGAGATTTGAGATACAGTTCCTCGGTCATCCAGTCCAGTTCTTCGGTTTTGAGGTGCAGGAAGTTAGGGTTTTCGGTTTTTGCCAGCAGCAGCAGATCGTTTACCAGGCGGCCCATGCGCTCCAGTTCATCCATTACCAGGGCAATCGTTTCTTCTTGCTGGTCGGGTCGATATTGCAGCATCTCCAGGTGTCCCTGAATCACGGTGATGGGCGTTCGCAGTTCGTGGCTGGCATCTTTGAGAAATTCCTTCTGGCTTTCGAAGGCCACCTGAAGGCGATCGAGCATTTCGTTAAAGGTCGTGGTGAGTTCTGCAATTTCATCTTTGCCTTGCACAGACAATCGCTGATTCATGTCTGACTCCCGAATGGACTGAGCCGTTTTGGTCAGTTGCCGCAGGGGAGCTAGCACCCGTCCTGCCGTAAACCAGGCGAAGATCAAAGAAATCCCTAGAAAGATGCTGACATCCCGCAACAAACGCAGCAACGCCTGCCGTCCCTGCTGAAAATCAGAGGTGGCATCGTAGAAAACAATTAGGGTTCCAGGCTGTTTGCCTACCATTCGGAAGCAGTGCGCGACGTATTGAAATCGCTGTTCGCCAAAATGCATCTGTCCTTCTTGTCGATATTTCACCGTTGACCAGTCCGGGAACTGGGCAGCGTTTTGTTCCAGGAAGGCAGGGAGTTGCCCGGAGTAAGAGCGATAGTCGTGCAATTGCCCGTTGATCAGCGTTATGAAATACTCATCACGGGTGGGTGCGTAGAGATCTAGAAATACGTCGAAGATTTGAGTCGTAGAGGTCGGAAGTTTACCGCTCTGCTGTTTGGACTGAACAAAGTAACTGAACTGGTCAAGCTGCTGCTTCATTGCCAGGTTTGCACGCGACACAATGCTTTCGCGATAAACGCGATCGGCAGCGCTGACCGAAATGAAAGTGACACAGCCTGCCAGAAACAAATACCACAGCAACAGGCGAGTGCGAACGCTAAACAGCCAGCGATACCATTGGGGATGGGTGAGCTTTACCAGGAGTGACTGCGGCAATGCCCTAACAGAGGGTTGAGTGGGTTTTGGAAGCGACGGCATGGCAGGCGGGAAGTAAAGGTGAAGTGAGCTTCGTGATTAGGCAGGGATGGCAAAAATTCTAAAGCAATCTTGCGATTGGAGGATAGACACCACTACAGAATTCTTGTAGAGGAAAAGCATTAGGTCGCCCTCCTAATACTCATTTCCAGGTTAAATTTAAGGATGCCAGATTTACCAATAACAACCTGGGGCAATCGCATCCTGTCACTTTGAAACTGTTTCTAGATCCTCTGATTTCAGATCGTCTGTCCTGCCGACTGATTGGCTTCATTGCAGCCAACTTTGGGCTGTGCTTGCGGCTGCTCTTGAAGCTGTTCCTGTTGGGGTTGCTGTGCCTGTGCGGTGGCAGATTGATGGTCTAATGCGCTCAGGGCAGCGATCGCGCCCAGCGACACAGCAGCTAGCGACAAACTCATTAACATTGAGTGTTTCATCGGTTTTCCTCCTGATTGGGATTGAATTATTTCATCAGCCTTTGCTGACACTTTCCAATATGACTGGATGAAATAAATGGTGTGTAAATGAAAGATGAAAGATTTTTTATAAACGTTCTAAAATAAAAAGGTATCACCCGGCAGCGGTAATACCTCAGTGAATATTTCTGTGCGACGATTGATTCAATGAAACGAACACTGCTTAAGGGTGAAAATTTGGTTTTTGCATCCTGTAAGCAGTACCATTCGACAAACCTCATCGAGCAGAGGATGAGGGAAACATCTTCAGCTTTAACGATGAGAGCATTTTGAGCCAGGCAGTTTCACTGTCATCGGGTTAGCGGTTACTTGAGTAAAACTGCTTCAGTGAAGTTTAGGTATTCAAAGTTTCCTGGCGTTCCTGTTCCCACCGATTGTTCATTGCATTTAGAGTTTCCTGACGTTCTTGCTGAAAACGATCGTTGCTGGCATTTAAGGTATCTTGACGTTCCTGCTTCCAACGTTCATTGCTGGCGTTTAAGGTTTCCTGACGCTCTTGTTGCCAGGAATCACTCATTGCATTGAGAGTATCCTGACGCTCTTGCTCGAAACGACCGCTGACGGTAAAGGTCGGAACAGCAACAGTGCCAAGAGCCAGAACAGATAAGGATGCGAGGATCAGGCGTTTCATGATGATTACTTCCTGGTTTAAATTGTGTAGGGCTGAAGGTGAAGGAGAGCAGGTTTGATTTGTTCTCTTTCCTTCATGTCTTTTAGTTTCACAGTTGAACTTAAATTGTTTATAAAACGAATGTGAAAAGGTTTTTATAAACTCAGCGAAAAAGTGCAGCGCATCGATTAGCCTGAATTACGCTTACTGCCTCTTATTGTTTAAATTTGTTTTTATGCATCTTCTTGAAGGCATATGTTTTTCAAGTAAAAATTGCAGAAATATGATGGAACATCTGAATATTGCTGCTAACGCAATTAGTCTCTCGCGGTTAACATATCATTAACTTCAACAAAACGATCCAAGCCTTAATTAGGGCATTGGATCGAAGGCATAATCAGGTTAGTTCTGAACAGTATTCGAAAAGGACAGAAAGAAGTGAAAATTCAATTAGCTTGCAACTTTTGATCTCGTTGCTCGATCATCTCTCTCCGTGGACCTCCTTCTAGGAGCAAGAGACACTGCGGATAATGCCAGAAGCAGGAGCCATCTTTCAGTTATCCGTGACATTTCAAGACGAATGGGAACGGCTGCCAAAATTGTGCTAATTCGTGGTGAAGCGACGATCGCTCTATGAATGTCTTCTAAATGCTTTAATCGAGTAACCAACTCTGGTGGAAGATCGGTTGCAAAACGCAGCTTTAGATCGCGAGTTGAATGGGACTGTACATAGGCAGCACCCAGAAAAGGACGATAATTTGCGGCTTCAGGGGTTAACTGCTGCGCAAATGCCAGCGACATCCCTTTCAGCATTTGTCTCAATGGTTCTGTTTCTCCGCTACGACGTTCGCGCACAAATACATTGTCAAATAGAGATTCATTTAGAGTATTTGGCGTTCCTACACTGAGATGTGTTGCTCCGAGTGCCGTAATCAGATACTTCTTGGTTTGCATCTGCTCAAACGGTAGAAGCTGATGATGAATCGGGGGCGTAATTGTATCCTCGCTGTTCGATAAGACGATCGTCGGAATCTGGATTTGTGCCAGACTCGCTGCCGTGAATAAATGTCCGATCGCTGGGTTGAGCGCAATAATTTGAGCAACTCGTGCATCTTGCAAGACGGGCAAGTTATTAGGTAAGTCAGCTGCAGTGCATTGCAGCCAATCTGCGGGAGTCAGCCCGGCCTGATCAACGCGATTGCAAAACGTTTGTAGGCTCTCTAAATCAAGTTCTGCTCCTGCCAGTGCCAATGCTGTATATCCGCCCAACGAGTGTCCAATCACAGTGACTTGCTTAGTATTGAACAGGTCCGCAAATCGATCGGATCGTTGTTCTAACTGCTCCAGTTCGTCCAGCAAAAACTGAACATCTCTGGGACGCTCGATAAACTCTGAGGTGGGCAGAATCGATCGCTGCTCGGCGGGAATCCATCTGCCGCCCAGGAGTGGGGCGAGCCAGTCAAGGTTGCTGCCCGGATGCTCGATCGCTGCAACGGTGAAACCGTGGGAAGCAAGATGCTCACCCAAGTAACCC